>DHYT01000187.1:347-5253 GCA_002415465.1 Desulfobulbaceae bacterium UBA5123 | reverse complement strand
AGACGGGCACGGGCAAGACCGCCGGCTTCACCCTGCCCCTGCTGCAGCGGCTGGCGCAGCACGCCAACACGTCGGCCTCGCCCGCGCGCCACCCCATCCGCGCGCTCATCCTCACCCCGACCCGCGAGCTGGCCATCCAGGTCGCCGAGAGCGTGGCCGCCTGCGGCAGGCATCTGTCGCTGCAGGCGGGGGTGGTCTACGGCGGGGTGAAGATCAATCCGCAAATGATGCAACTGCGCGGCGGGTTCGATGTGCTGGTGGCGACCCCGGGCCGCCTGCTCGACCTCGTCGGCCGGAACGCCGTAAAATTTGCGCAGGTGGAGATCCTGGTCCTTGACGAGGCGGACCGGATGCTCGACCTGGGGTTTAGCGACGACATCGGCAAGATCCTCGCCCTGCTGCCGAAGAAGCGGCAGAACCTCCTCTTCTCGGCCACCTTCTCAAGCGACATCCGCACCCTCACCGCCAAGCTTCTCAGAAATCCGCTCCGGATCGAGGCAAGCCCGCGCAACTCGGCGCCGACGAGCGTCAGGCAGTGGCTCTACGAGGTCGACAAGGGCAAGAAAAGCGGACTGCTCCGGCATCTGCTCCGCAACAAGGACTGGCAACAGGTGCTGGTCTTCACCCGCACCCGGAACGGCGCCGATCTCCTGGTCCGGGAACTGCGGCGCGACGCCATTGCCGCCGCCGCGATCCACGGCGACAAGAGCCAGGCGGAGCGCAGCCGCGCCCTGGATGATTTCAAGGCGGACCGGATCAGGGTTCTCGTCGCCACCGACATCGCCGCCCGCGGCATCGATATCCACGAACTGCCGCAGGTGGTCAACTTCGATCTGCCCAAGGTTGCCGAGGACTACCTGCACCGCATCGGCCGCACCGGCCGGGCCGGGGCGGAAGGCGAGGGAATCTCGCTGGTCAGCGCCGACGAGGTGCAACTACTGACCGCGATCGAAACCCTGCTCCGCAAGCTTTTGCCCCGCGAGATCGAAACCGGCTTCGTCCCCCGCCACCCGGTGCCGCTGACCAAGCTGACCGCGGCGCGGCCCAGGAAACCGAAAAAGCCGAAGAAGAAACCTGAAGGCCAGCAAATGGCTGGGTGGCAACAAAACAGGGGCGACAAACCACGTCGGGGCGACAAGGCCGGGGCCACGGACACTCGACAGCAAGCACCGCGCGGCCGTGACAAACAGCAGCGCAAGCGGGGCGGCAGAAACAACTGACGCCGACAACGTAAAAACAGTTCCAGCCGGGCGTTTGCGCCTTCACCCCGACATACAAGGAAACCGACGCGGCAGCGTTGCCCCCCTCCGGGTGGCAAAAAACGGCAAATCGTCTTATGATGACCGAAACATGTTGAACAATTCAGAACGCAGCATAAACAGCGAACGGAAACCAGAACCAATGACCCACAGCGAAACAGGCCGGCCGGGCTTTGACCGGCCGATGCGCAAGGAAGAGATCAACAACTGCCCCATCAGGCGATGGACCGGGCCGGTGAGCGTGATCCGCTCAAAAGATGAACTGGAGACGGCCATGGAAAAGCTCAGCGGCCATACGCTGCTGGGCTTTGACACCGAAACCCGCCCCGCCTACACCAAGGGCGAAAGCTACCCGCCCTCCCTGCTTCAACTCGCCAGCGAGCAGGAGGTCTTCATCTTCCAGCTCAAGCATCTGGGGCTGACCGGGCCGCTGCGCGATCTCTTGGCCGATCCGAAGGTGACCAAGGCCGGGGTCAGCCTCAAGTACGACATCAGCGAGCTTAAAAAACTCGCCCACTTCAAGGCCGCGGGCTTTGCCGATCTTGGCGAGATCGCCAAGAAAGCGGGGATCAAGAACCACGGCCTGCGCGGACTGGCGGCCGTGCTGCTGGGCTTTCGCATCGGCAAGGGCGCGCAGACCTCCAACTGGGCCAAGGATGTCCTCACCCCGCAGCAGATCCAGTACGCGGCCACCGATGCCTGGGTGGGCCGCAAACTCCACCTGGCCCTGGAGAGCAAATCCGCATGACCACCCCCCAGAAAAAAAGCAACCCCCTGCACGGGGTCACCCTGGAGATGATCGTCACCCAGCTGGTGGAACATTTCGGCTGGAAGAAACTGGGCGAGAAGATCCCCATCAACTGCTTCACCAAGGACCCCAGCATCAGTTCCAGCCTCAAGCTTCTACGCCGGACACCGTGGGCGAGACAGAAGGTGGAGACCCTCTATATTCGATCCCGCTTCGCCCTCAAGAAAAAGAAACGGGTTGACCGGCCCCTTGCGCAGAGGCCGAGCACCCCAGACACGACAGCTGCCGGCGGCAACGCGGATGCCGACAACGGCAGAAAAAACGACAAAACATCGACGCATCCCGGCAAGTGATAGTCTGGCGCTTTGTCGGCAGCGGGCAACAGCAAAGCGCCGTTTCACAAGACCGGCGACAGGGCTACCGCTAAGCCCGTGGCGCCTCCTGGGCAACTTGACTGCCGTGGCCGGATGCCTTTTTGCCGCCTTGGCGACCCGTATGGCGAGATACCGCACCGCGTCTGCAACCTCCGATAAGCTAACCCCGAAAATTCTTCCTCGAATCCCGGCTGACCCTGACAAAATCAACACGTTTCAACCATTTCCTTGCAGTTCTGGCGCGACATGCTAATAAAATAAACGTATCAGCAACCACGACGGCTCTCGCTCCCCATGAGCGTCAGCCAGCAACGACTCGACTTATGCGGACAGGCTGCTCATCCTGCGACAGGAGCCCCACATGATTCTCCGCCCATTGGCCCCCAGAGACGTCACCGAACACGCAGACCTGCTCTATGTCTCCTTCAATTTCTGGTACTGGAAGCATGGCTGGGGCCGCGACTACTTCACCTGCACCCCACACGACACCGCAATCTTCTACCGGATCTACAACGACCTGAGCCCGGGCTGCAGCATTGCCGCCTTCGAGCCCGCAAACGGCCGAATGATGGGCTCCTGCTTCTACCATCCCCGTGAACACCACGTCTCGCTGGGGATCATGAGCGTGCATCCCAACTATCTCGGCAAAGGGGTTGGCCGGGCCCTCGTCAACCACATCACTGACTACACCGACAAAAACGGTTACCAGGCCTGCCGAATTACCAGCAGCGCCATCAATATGGACTCATTCTCCCTCTACAACCGCTCAGGCTTTGTGCCAAGGATCGTCCATCAGGATATGGTGCTCACGGTTCCGGAAACGGGCATGACTGCCGCCCCGATGGCTGGACAGGAACGGGTGCGCGTGGCGACCCTGGCCGATGTAGACGGAATGGGCGAACTGGAAATGGCGGTGAGTCATATCCGCCGGGATCAGGATTACCGGTACGCAATCAAAAATCCGCACAGGGTTCTGCAGGCTAACGTTTACGAAAACGACCAACAGGGGATAGACGGTTTCATGATCTCGGTGAAGCATCCGGCCCTGAACATGCTCGGCCCCTGTGTGGCCAGAAGCGAAGCAATCGCCCTGGCCCTGATCCGTCACGAGCTGGAACGGTTTCGCGGCACATGGACGCTCTTCGTCGTTCCGATGCATAACAGAACCATGGTCGAACAGCTTTACCAGTGGGGGGCGGTGAACGTGGAGACGCATCTGCTCAGCGTCCGGGGCGAGTTCCATGGCGTCAACGGGGTCAACATGCCAAGCTTCCTGCCGGAAACCGGCTGACCCCATCTCGCGATTTGTGCTGAGCGAAAAGAATCTCCGACTATCAATCCTGAGGACAAACCTTGCTGAAGCGGAGGTCCGGCTACCAGTGGCAAAAATCAGGCCGACTGGGGAACTCGCTCAACGGGACGAACACCCAGGCCGGCAAGCTCGTCACAGAGCATCACCAGCAACTGTTCCATCCCCGCCGTTACCGGCTCGGACAGCTCAAGGCCGCTTTCCACCTGTTGGGGAATGACGCCGAGGAGGGTGACCGAACCGGGAAGCGCGTCGGTCATCGCCGCCAGAGACAGAACATCGGCGAGCCCGATCTGGTGGGGGCTGGTGCGATTGCGAAAAAAATTGGGCGGGCTGTCGATGCCGATGCGTCTGGTCTCGCCCGGCCTCCCCTCGCCCTGCATGGCGTCAACGATCAGCAGATGGCTGCAGCCGTCGAGATAGGGGAGCAGTTCGATGCCCATGGTGCCGCCGTCGATGACCGCCACCTCGGGCGGCATCTCGAAGCGGCGGCCAAGTTCGTTGACCGCCCGCACCCCCACCCCCTCGTCGCCCATCAAGAGATTCCCCACCCCGAGGACGACGATTTTTTTCTTACCAGACCCTCTTTCGCCCATCAAATCGCCTTGACCCGGACAAGTTCGTTCTTCTCCGGGTCCATCATGTGGATGGCGCAGGCCAGGCACGGGTCAAAGGAGTGGATGGTGCGCAGCACCTCCAGGGGCCTCTTGGCATCGGCCACCGGGGTGCCGATGAGCGACGATTCGTACGGACCCATGGCGTCGGCATCGTTACGCGGGCCGGCGTTCCAGGTGGAGGGCACCNNCACTGGTAGTTCCGGATCTTGCCGTCCTCGATCACCACCCAGTGTGAAAGCACCCCGCGCGGCGCCTCATGGAAACCGACCCCACGGATCTCGCCTTTCGGGAAGACCGGGGCATTGAAGGTCTCGTAATCGCCGCGGCCGATGTTGTCGACCAGGGCCTGCCAGGAGGCGCTCAACGTATCGTGGAGCACCGCGCAGCGCACCGCCCGGGCGGCGTGTCGCCCGATGGTGGAATGAAGCGCGGAGACCGGGATGGTGGCGCCGGCGAGCTTGCCCACCCGGCCAAGCATCTCGGTGACATACCGTTTGGTGGGCGCATGGCCGGCGGCGAACATCGCCAGCACGTTGGCCAGCGGCCCCACCTGGGCCACCTTGCCGTTGAAGGTGGGCGATTTCACCCACGAGTACTTG
>DHYT01000187.1:0-229 GCA_002415465.1 Desulfobulbaceae bacterium UBA5123 | reverse complement strand
CACCGACAGGTAGTTGGTGACCCCCTTGCCGTGGCCGGTCCAATCGCTGTAGAAGGCGCCCACCGCCGCGACATCGACCATGTAGACCTGATGGATGAAATCTCCCACCGAATCGATGAGTTTCTTGATGTGGAACAACTGCTCGACGGTGAGGGTGGACTGGCTGTCCGGGTTGATGGGGTTCGCCACCCCGCCCACCGCCAGATTCTGGATATGGGGGGTCTTGCTG
>DHYT01000032.1:592-17008 GCA_002415465.1 Desulfobulbaceae bacterium UBA5123 | reverse complement strand
ACCGGCATGAGCGGCGCCGGCAAGACATCCCTGCTGAAACTCATCTGTTGCCTTGAGCGCCCCAGCCAGGGGCTGATCGAGGTCGCCGGCCAGGATCTTTCCCGCCTCAACGCCCGCGCGATCCAGAAGCTGCGTCAAAAAATCGGGGTCGCCTATCAGGACTTCAAGCTCCTCCCGCAGCGGACCGTATTCCAGAACATCGCCGTCCCCATGGAAATCACCTATCAGCCGGCACGCATCATCCGGCAGCGGGTGGATGAGCTCATCGAGATGCTCAACCTGACCGACAAACGCAACAAATGCATCGACGAACTTTCCCGGGGCGAACAGCAACGTGTCGCCCTGGCCCGGGCCGCGGCCAACACGCCCCCGCTCCTCCTTGCCGACGAACCCACCGGCAACCTCGACAATTCGACATCCAGGCTGGTGATGAACCTGTTTCAACACCTCAACCTGAAGGGAACCACCATCATGATCGCCACCCATGATGAAATGATTTTCCGCGACACCAACCACCGGGTTCTCGACCTGAGCCATGGGCATCTCGCCCCGGCCGTGGCCAGGGAACCCTGAGAATTCCGCCGAGTCCGGCGCCCAAAGACGACCCCGAAGCCCGTGCGGCGAAAGCCGGGAGAAGAACGATGCACTTCATACCCTACATCCTGACCCAGACCGGACGAAACCTCCGCCAGACCTGGGGAACGCAGATCATGACCCTGCTGACCGTCAGCCTCTCCGTTCTCATCTTCGCCTTTTTCTTCCTCGTCTATTCCAACTTCCTCAAGATCGGCGCCAAGCTGGGCGACGAACTGCGGCTGATCGTTTTCCTGCACGAGGAAATCATCCCGGAGCTGCAACCGGAGATCGAACGGAAGATCCGTGATTTCAGCGAGGTCGAGAAGATTGTCTTCATCTCCCGCCAGGAGGCCTTTGCCCGCTTGAGCAAACAACTGGGCCGCGACCGCGACATCCTCGCCGACCTGGGCAGCGACTTCCTCCCCCCCTCCATAGAAGTCTACCCCGACAAGAGTCTCAACAATCTGGTCCGGATAAAACAGTTTTCAGACTATCTCGCCACCCTGCCCGGCGCCGACAAGGTCCAATACGGCCATGACTGGGTCGAGCGCTTCGGCTATGTCACCAACCTGCTCCGCCTCATTGTCGTGTTAAGCGGCGGGTTGCTGATCATGACCACCGTTTTCATGGTTTCGTACACCATCCGGCTGACCGTTGTCGCCCGCCGGGATGAACTGCAACTCTTTCGGATGCTGGGGGCCACCAAATCCTATATCCAGGGACCGCTTCTGCTGGAAGGGCTCCTGCAGGGGCTGCTGGGTTCGTCCATCGGCCTCGCCTCGCTCTTCGCCCTGTTTCTCTGGATCAAGGACCGCTTCAGCGGCCCCGGCCTGCTCAAGCTGTTTGATTTTTCCTTCTTCCCGCCCGTTACCACCGGCATCATCCTCGTGGCCAGCATCCTTCTCTGTGCGGGCGGCAGCCTGTTTTCCATTCGGAAATTCCTCCGGGTCTGAACGGGATGGCAACCACGCGACCCCTGCCCATCATCTGCCTGTTCGCCGTCGCCATCGGACTGCTTCCCTCGCCCGCGCCCGGCGCCGATGAGATCACCAGCCCCAAGAACACCCTCCTCCAGCAGCAGAAAAAGGTCCAACGCCTGCAACAGGGGATCGAGGAACACACCAAACGCATCACCCAAACCAAGGCCCAGGAGAGCAATCTTCTCTCCGAACTTGAGGCCATCGACAAACGGCTGCACGACGAACGCAGCCAGTTGCAGTCGCTCAACACCATGCTTGCCGAACAGGAGCAGGCCTTGCGCGACACGGAAACCGAGGTCACCCAGGTCTCCGGCGAGAAGTCACAACGGCAGGGCCCGGTCAAGGAACGGCTGGCCGCCTATTACCGGGTTGGCGACATCGGGGTCATGAACCTGCTCTTCTCCGCCTCCACCCTGCCGGACCTGCTCAAGTTCAAGGAGTATTTCCACCGGGTCGTGCAGCACGACCAGATGATCATCTGCGGCTATCGTCAAACCCTCGAAAAACTCGGCCACGCCAGCACCGACCTGCAGATCAAGAAAAAGAACCTCGTCCAGATCATCGACTCCATCTCCACGCAACAACAGCGGCTCGACCGCACCCGCGCCGAGCGGCTCACCCTGCTCAACCGGGTTAAGACCGAAAAAGAGCTGTACAGTCGAGCCGTTCAGGAAATGCAGCAGGCGGCGGACGATCTGGTCGCCACCATCACCAAACTGAAAAAAACCGCGACGGAACAACAGCCATCGCCGACAAAAGAGTATCCCGACCTGCAGTCGCCCAAGAAAAAACGCCCGCAGTCCGGAGAGCAACGCGCCACCGGCAAGGGATTCGCCGCCCAGAAGGGCCGCCTGCCGCCGCCGGTGGATGGTACGGTTACCACCCGTTTCGGCAACAACGTCACGGAGAAATTCGGGATCGCCACCTTCCAGAACGGCATCGACATCACCACGGCATCCGACGCCGAGGTTCACGCCGTGCATGACGGCACCGTTGTCTTTACCGGCATCCTGCGCGGCTACGGCAACCTGGTCATCATCGACCACGGCGACGAATTCTACAGCCTCTCTTCCCGCATCGCCAAACTGCAGGTGGAAGAAGGCGTAAAGGTGCAACGCGGACAAGCCATCGGCACCATGGGGGATATTGAAGGCCTGCTGGCGGAGGGTCTGCATTTTGAAATCCGGTACGGCACCAAACCGCAGAACCCGCTCCTCTGGCTGGACGCCAGCAAACTGAAACAAGCACGGCCATAACCGGCGCACCGAGCGCTCAACGCAACCCGACAAATCCATTGTCCGGATGCCTACCACATGCTATTATCTGTTTTTAAACAGATTTTTAAGAATAATGACTTCGCCGAACACCACGCAATGCTTCGACGCCTCCAATCCATTCATCTCGCGGAAATGCTCATGACATTACGAAAACGCTCATTGACCCAAAAGATCCTCCTTTTTGCAGCGGTCTGCATCCCCGCCACCCTTACCCTTCTCCTCTGGCAACACCCGTCGAGTTCGGCAAAAACGCAGGATACATACAAGAATCTGGAGATCTTCGCGGACGTCCTGACCCTCATCCAGAAGAATTATGTGGAAGAGATCGACACCCAACAGGTTATCGAGGGCGCCATCCGGGGCATGCTGAACTCTCTCGACCCCCACTCTTCCTACATGAAACCCGATGAATTCAAGGAGCTCCAGGTGGAAACCAAGGGCAGCTTCTCCGGCATCGGCATCGAAATCACCACCAAGGACAACATCCTCACCGTGGTCTCCCCCATCGAGGGAACCCCGGCTTTCAAGCAGGGATTACAGGCCGGCGACAAGATCATCAAGATAGAGGACGAACTGACCAACGACATGTCGCTGATGCAGGCGGTGAAGAAACTGCGTGGCCCGAAGGGCAGCAAGGTGACCATCTCCATCCATCGCGAGGGCTGGACCAAGCTCAAGGAATTCACCATCGTACGCGACGTTATTCCCATCTACAGCGTCCGCTCCCGAATCCTTGAGCCCGGCTACGGTTATGCCCGCATCACCAGCTTCCAATCCAAAACCGCCCGTGATCTCAAGAAAGCGATGGATGACCTGGGCAAGGAGAGAAAACTCGACGGGCTGATCCTCGATCTGCGCAACAATCCCGGCGGTCTCCTGGATCAGGCGGTGCAGGTATCCGACCTCTTCCTCAGCGATGGCGTCATCGTCTCCACCGAGGGACGGATCAAGGAACAGAACATGATCTTCGAGGCCCACGCCGACAAGGACAACGAGTATGACTTCCCCATGATCGTTCTTGTCAACGAAGGCAGCGCCAGCGCCTCGGAAATCGTCGCCGGCGCCCTGAAGGATCACAAGCGGGCCCTGATCCTGGGCGCCCAGACCTTCGGCAAGGGATCGGTGCAGACGATCATCCCCATGGCCGACGGCGCCGGTCTGCGCTTGACCACCGCCCGCTACTTCACCCCCAACGGCACCTCCATCCAGGCCACCGGCATCACCCCCGACATCGTGGTGCCCACCGTCATCCTCGACGAGCGCGACAAGGACGACGACTCCGCCAGGGAACAGCCGAAATTCCTGCGGGAAAAAGACCTGAAACACCATATCGAAAACGGCAACGACGAGAAGGACGCCGAAGAGAAGCCATCGTCGGACAGCGGCAGCACGAACAGAAAAGAAGCGGGCAAGAAAGCCGTTGACGAAAAGCTGCAAAAGGACAACCAGCTGAGCACCGCGCTCATGCTGCTCAAGGGAATCAACGTCTTCGGCAATCTGGACAAAAGGTAGTTGCCCGGACGGGCAACCATCGATCTGACGGCAACGGCCCGGGAGAAACCCCGAGCCGTTGCGAATCGGTTTACAAGGCTATGCGGTGCCGGTATCAACCGGCCTTGCGGGCCATTGCCACCATCTCATAGTAATCCCGGCCCTGCACGTCGTTGATGACCACGGCCGGGAACGCTTCCACCTCCATCCGGAACAGGGCCTCGGGCCCGGCATCCGGAAACGCCACCACCTCGCACGACTTGATGCACTGGGAGAGCAAGGCGCCGGCGCCGCCAATGGTGGCGAGATACACCGCCCCTTTTTCCCGCATCGCCTCCCGAACCGCCAGCGAGCGCGCCCCCTTGCCCAGGGTGGCCTGCAGGCCCAACGCCAGCAACTGCGGGGTGTAGGTATCCATCCGATAGCTGGTGGTGGGTCCGGCGGCGCCGATAACCCGCCCAGGCCGCGCCGGACTGGGGCCGACGTAATAGAGCAGTTGCCCGGCAAGCTCGACGGGCAACCCCTTGCCCTCGTCCAGCAAGGCGCAGAGGCGGCGGTGGGTCTGGTCGCGGCCGGTGTAGATGGTGCCGGTGAGGCTGATCAGATCGCCGGCCGTAAGCGTCTGCAACGCATCGCCCGGAAACGGCACCTCGATTTCCTTTAATTCATCAAAAAAAGCGGGCCGGTATCGCAATAAAGACATTTCGTGTACTCACTGACGGGAAAGGGTTGGCAAGCAGGCGCCGAAACCGGACGGCTACAGGGTCACTTCCTTGTGGCGATGGGCATGGCACTGGATATTGACCGCCACCGGCAGGCTGGCGATATGGGTCGGAAAGGTATCGAGATGCACGGCCAGGGCGGTATTGTTGCCGCCAAACCCATGCACGCCCTGCCCGTTGGCATTGATGCGCGCAAGGATCTCCGCCTCGAGCGCGGCCACCTCGGCTCGGGGATTGGCCTCCCCCACCGGCCTGAGCAATGCCTTCTTGGCGATGATCGCGGCCTTCTCGAAGGTGCCGCCCACCCCAACGCCCACCACCATCGGCGGACAGGGGTTGGAGCCCGCGCCATGCACCCGCTCCACCACATACTCGACCACCCCCGCCAGCCCGGCGGAGGGTGGCAGCATGGCAAGGCTGCTCATATTCTCACTGCCACACCCCTTGGGCAGGAAGCGGATCGCCATCCGATCGCCGGCCACCAATTCGATGTGCACCACCGCCGGGGTGTTGGTGCCCGTATTCTTGCGGGTTACCGGATCGCAGACCGATTTGCGCAAAAAACCCTCCTCATACCCGCGCCGCACCCCTTCCTGCACCGCCTCTTCAAGATCGCCGGCCACCAGCACCTCCCGCCCCAGCGACACAAAAACCGTGCAGATGCCGGTATCCTGGCAAACCGGAATCCGCTCGCGGCTGGCGATATCGGCATTGGCGATCAGAAGCTCCAGCACATTCCTGCTTAAAGGGGAGCTCTCCCGGTCGCGGGCGGCCAGAAGCGCGTCGAGGATGTCCGGCTCAAGATCATGGGCGGCGCTGATCGCCAGCTCCCTTACCGCCTCGACGACAAGGCCGGTCTCTATTTCTCGCATAGCTGTTCCGTAAGATGAAGATATGTTTGCGCCCGCGCCGGGTTATCTGTTTTCGAGCCGCCGGTTGCGCAGATGCAGGCTCTGCTGTTTGAAATTGTGCTGGACCAGTTTTTCCTGATCCTCTTCCATCAGCAGAATGAACTTGGTGTGAATACGATAGGCAACGGAGCCGTCCGGCCGCTTGTCCGCCTTGCTGTTGACCACCTTGCCGAAACAATAGACATAGGTATATTCGGGCAGGAGGATGAGGTGAAACTCCACCACCTCGTCCCCCTTCATCGGCTGCCCGGACACAAAGGCAATGCCGCTGCCGCTGAGGTTGACCTCCTGGAACTTGAGCCTGTCGAAAGGCGAATCCGTATCGCCCATCTTTTTCAGCAGCATGTTGACCTTGGTGTCGAGGTGCTGGAGAAAGGCGGCCAGATCCTTGTCCCGGTCACGCAACCTGTTCAACGCATTCTGGGCGCCGACATACATCTGCACATCGATCAACTCCTCCTGATTATAGGGAGGAATACCCTTCACATAGGCATCGGCGATCGCCTTGTAGCGTGCGGGTGATATGACTGCGTGGGAGAGCAACACCCGCTCGTTGATCCGCACCGACTGCCGCTGATTGGCCCCCTTCTGCTCCTCAACCATAACCGTTCCCTCCAATCGGGAAATTCATCAGTTTTCCGGCGCACCGCTTACCGGTGCACCGCTTACCGGCGCGCTGTTTGCCGGCGCACTATCCTGTTCCGTCATCGGGTTGAACCCCTCGAACGCCGCCTCGCCGCCATTCCCCTTGCCGCGCACCCTGAACTCCACCCGCCGATTCTTGGCCCGCCCGACAGCCGTGTCGTTAGCGGCCCGTGGACGCCCGTCGGCGTAGCCGGTCGCGGAAAGGCGGCTGGCGGCAATCTTGTAGTTTTGCACCCAATATTCTACCACATTCACCGCCCGGGCGGTGGAGAGCCCCCAGTTGCTGGCATACCCGCCTCTCCCCTTGAGCGGCGTATCATCGGTGTGCCCGCTGACCTCGATATCGACCTGCATGGCCGCAAACAGCTTGCCGAGCTTATCGAGCACGGCCCTGAACTGCGGCTTGAACTCCGCCCGGCCGGAATCAAAGGCGACCGAGTCCTTGACCCGCACGGTGATGCCGTTTTCGTCTTCCTCAACCTCGACCATGCCGTCCTTCATCTCCTCGGCCAGCGACTGGACGATCTGCACCTGCACGGTCAAGTCAATGGGTTGCCCGGCAAACTCCTTGGAGATCATCTCCTGCCCCATGGGGGTGCCGAGCAACGGCCGATCCCGTTGGGTGCCGAAGGCCTTTTCCAGGGAGCCGGACACCTCCTCGAACTTGGTTTCATCCATGTTGGCAAAGGATAGCAGCAGTACGAAGAAACAGAGCAGCAGCGACATCATGTCGGCAAAGGTGCACATCCAGGCGGGAGCGCCCACCGGCGGGCATTTTTTCTTCGCACCCATCATCTACCTCGCATTTCCCGATACGTCGCCGTCACGGATTATTTTTTCTGACTCTGCCCGCGATCCTTGGGCGGCAGGAAGGTTTCCAGGAACTCCTCCATGACCCTCGGGTTCAAGCCCTTCAGGATGCCGAGGACGCCCTCGATAATCAACCGGCGATTCCGCTCCTCCTCGGAACTGCGAAGGGCCAGCTTGTCGGCCAGGGGGATAAAAAGCACGTTGGCGAGAACCGCGCCGTAAAGGGTGGTGAGCAGGGCGACCGCCATGGCCGGACCAATGGAGGCGGCATCGCTCATGTTGGCAAGCATCTGCACCAGGCCGACCAGGGTGCCGATCATGCCGAAGGCCGGCGCCGACTCCCCCATCCCCTTGAAGAGGCTCTGTCCGACGCCGTGCCGTTCAACGGTAAGATCCACCTCTTTCTCCAGCACCTCCTGGATAAACTCCGCCTCATGACCGTCAACGCAGTACATGATCGCTTTCTTCAGGAAGGCGTCGGAGATGGGCTGCTGCTCCAAAACGATCAAGCCGTTTTTACGGGCGATATTGGCAAGATTGACAATCTCCTGGATCACTTCATGGGGGACACTGAGCTTGGTGGTAAAGGCGTTGAGGGCGACCTTCATCGAGTTGATGACGTCCGCCATGCTGTAACGGATAAAGGCGGTGGCAAGGGTGCCGCCGCCGACGATCAGTACCGAAGGGATATTCACAAACAGGAGAACGGAACCGCCAATAACAATCGAGACGGCCAGAATGACAAAACCGGAAACCAAACCTATGACTGTAGCGATATCCATACGCTTTCCACCTCATCCCGGCAGCCGGGAGATCCTTTACGAGCAGTTGCGACGCGGGGAGCCCAGCAGACACCCGTCAATCATCGATATCAGCCCCGCCGCCCTCGGCGAGAAGTTTTTCCACGTCAAGCTGCATGGTGAAACTGTGTTCCGGGCCCGGAAAAACCCCTTCCGTCACCTCACGTCGGAAAGAAGCAAGCGCCTCCTTCATCTGCGGCGCCAGTTTCGCATAATTTTTCACAAAACTCGGCACAAATTTTTCAAACATCCCGAGCAGGTCATGGGTCACCAAAACCTGCCCGTCACAACCATTCCCCGCGCCGATACCGATGGCCGGGATGGCAATGGCCTCGGCAATCGCCCTGGCAAGCTTGTCGGGCAGGCATTCAAGAACCACGGCAAAGGCGCCGGCCCGCTCAAGGGCCCTGGCCGCCGCGAGCAATTTACGGGCGGAAGCGGCATCGCGCCCCTGCACCTTGTAGCCGCCGAGTTGGCCGGCGGTCTGCGGGGTGAGACCGATATGGCCCATCACCGGGATACCCGCCCGCACCAACGCCCGCACCGTCTCGGCCACCTCCTCGCCGCCTTCGAGCTTGACGGCGTCGCAGCCCGCCTCCTTCATAAAACGGCCGGCGTTGGCGATCGCCTCGCCGACGGAAACCTGGTAGGATAAAAACGGCATATCGCCGACCACAAAGGCCTCGCCGGCGCCACGCCGCACCGCCTTGGCATGGTGCAGCATCTCTTCCATGCTCACCGGCACCGTGGATTCATAGCCCAGCACCACCATCCCAAGGGAGTCGCCGACCAGAATAATATCGGCGCCGGCCGCATCAACCAAACGGGCAAAGCTGGCGTCGTAGGCGGTGAGCATGACGATCCTGACGCCATCCGCCTTTTTTTTGACGATATCCGGTGCTGTCAATTTTTTCCGTGTCATAACCTGTCGTCCGGTTTCCCCCGACGCCCGTCGCCCGCTCCGGCAACAACGCGCACCGGAGAAGGTTTAAAAAAGGCGCGGCGCACCGTCATCGGCGTTCTTTTCCGCATTGTACGCCCGCCCGAAATGCTCATAGGCGGCAAGGGTCGCCATCCGCCCCCGCGGGGTGCGGACCAATAGCCCGCACTGGATCAGAAACGGCTCGTACACATCCTCCAGGGTGTTGCGCTCCTCGCTGACGGCGGTAGCGAGGGTGTCAATACCGATGGGACCGCCGCCAAACTTGTCGATGATGGTCAGCAGGATACGGCGATCCATCTCGTCGAGTCCGTTGCGATCAACGGCCAGCATGGACAAGGCCTGGTCGGCGACCGAGGCGCTGATGCGGCCGTCTGCCTTTACTTCGGCAAAATCCCTGATTCTCTTTAATAATCTGTTGGCAATTCTTGGCGTGCCCCGTGAACGGCGTCCCAATTCCAGGGCGCCGGCGGCATCAATGGGGATATGCAGCAGGCCCGCCGAACGCTTGACGATCTCGACAAGCTCTTCCGGGGAATAGAAATCAAGGCGCAGGATCACGCCGAAGCGGTCGCGAAGCGGCGGGGTCAAAAGGCCGGTGCGGGTAGTGGCGCCCACCAGGGTGAAAGGAGGGAGATTCATCTTGATGGATTTGGCCCCCGGCCCCTGCCCGACCACCAGATCAAGCTGATAATCCTCCATGGCGGGATAGAGGATTTCCTCGACCACATGGTTCAGGCGATGGATCTCGTCGATGAAAAGAACGTCGCCGGCCTGCAGGGAGGTGAGAATGGCGGCCAGATCACCGGCCCGCTCGATCACCGGGCCGGAGGTGACCTTGATATGCGCCCCCATCTCATTGGCGATGATGTAGGCAAGGGTGGTTTTGCCCAACCCCGGAAAGCCGTGGAAAAGAACATGATCCAGGGCCTCGCCGCGCCCCTTGGCGGCCTGGATGGCGATGGACAGGTTCTCCTTGACCTTTTCCTGGCCGATATAGTTGGCAAGGCGCTGCGGCCGCAACCCCTGCTCCTCCATCACCTCGCAAGGCTCCACCTCGGCGCTGACGATTCGTTCCTCGTGTTTCATGCAAGCGCCCTCAATGCCTGTCGCAGCAGCTCTTCAAGTGTCATGGCCCGCACCGCCTCAGGTCCGCTTTGCCGTCGCACATCCTGCAAGGCCGCCTCGGCCCTGGCTTGGGGATAGCCAAGGTTGACCAGCGCGGATATCGCGTCGACACTCACCGCCTCCACCGGCCGGGCCGCGCCCTTGCCGACAGGGTCCGACGACGCCGGGATAAAGCGGATCTTGTCCTTCAGCTCCAGGCAGATCCGCTCCGCTGTTTTCTTGCCGACCCCCGGCAGCTTCATCAGGGCATGGATGTCGTCGCCGGCAACGGCGCGGGAGAGTTCGGCAGGGGTCACCCCGGCCAGCACCCCGTGCGCCACCTTGGGGCCGATGCCGCTTACCCCGGTCAGCAGCAGGAACGCCGCCTTCTCCTCCAGCTCGACAAAGCCGTAGAGCAAAAAGGCATCTTCCCGCACCACGGTCTGGATATGCAGAAACAACTCCGCCCCCTCGGCGGGCAGGCGATGCCGCCCGCTGACCGGGAAAAACACCTCGTAGCCAACCCCGCCGACATCGACAATCACCGTTTCCGGCAACCTATAGAGTAATTTCCCGCGCAGAGTCGCGATCATGACCTTCTCGTCCGAAAAAAGATGCCCAATGCGGCGACATCACCCGAACACGACGCAACCGACACGCTCGACAACGCCGCCCCATCTTCGCAAATCAGGATACTATGCTCTGCAAACTGTTGCAATGATTGGCATGACAGAGGGCCACCGCCAGGCCATCGGCGGCATCCTCGGAGGGAGAACCGGAAAGGGACAGAATGACGCGCACCATCTGCTGCACCTGCGCCTTGGACGCCTGCCCGTAACCCGCGACCGCCTGCTTGACCATGCGGGCGGCATACTCGTGAACCGGCAACCCCTGTTCCATGGCGGCCAGGATCAAAACCCCGCGGGCGTGGCCGAGCTTGAGCGCCGAGCGGGGGTTCGCGGCGACGAAGATATCCTCCACCGCCGCCACGTCCGGCCCCAGGGTGGCGATAACCTCGATGATCCCGGTATGAATCTCCCGCAGGCGGGCGGGGAAGGATGCGGCGGAGGACACCCTGATGGCGCCGCAACTCACGAAACGCACCGCATCCCCTACCTTGTCGATGACGCCGTAACCGGTAATCCGCGAACCGGGATCGATCCCCAAAATCCGAATCCGGTCCGGCTGTCTGGAGACGGCCGCCACCATTGCCCCCTAGGAAACGGCCTCCATCACCGCATCCGGAATATCAAAGTTGGCGTGCACGTTCTGCACGTCGTCATTGTCCTCGAGCATCTCAAGAAGCCTGAGCAGCTGCTTGGCCGCCTTTTCTTCCGCGACCTCGACCACGTTCTGCGGCACCATGGAGATGCCGGCCTCGACAAAGGTGATCCCGGCCGTTTCCAGCGCCTCGCGCACCGCATCGAAATCCTCGGGGGCGGTGAGCACCTGAAAGGTTTCAGCTTCCTCGACCACATCCTCGGCCCCCGCCTCGATGGCGAGCTCCATCAGCCGCTCTTCATCAACCCCGGTCCGCTCGATCAGGATCGAGCCCTTGCGGTCGAACATCCAGTTCACGCAGCCGGACTCGCCCATGTTGCCGTTACACTTGCCGAAGATATAACGGACATCGGCAACGGTCCGCACCCGGTTGTCGGTCATGCACTCGACAAGCACCGCCACCCCGCCGGGGCCATAGCCCTCATAGGTGATCTCCTCATAGACCACGCCCTCGAGTTCGCCGGTGCCCTTCTTGATGCCCCGCTCGATATTGTCCTTGGGCATGTTGACCGCCTTGGCGGCAACAATGGCCGTGCGCAGCCGCGGGTTGGCGTTGGGATCGCCGCCGCCCATCCGCGCCGCGACCATGATTTCCTTGATCAAGCGGGTGAAGATCTTGCCGCGCTTGGCATCAATCGCCCCCTTGCGATGTTTGATATTAGCCCATTTTGAATGTCCGGCCATTGTCTGCTCCTTGCTGATCTCTGCGTTCTAAATATATTGATGCACAATGCTCATGCCCCGAGCGGCTCCGGCTCAACCGCCGAACCCCATCCCCAGGACAAACATCTCACGACTTTCCGAACGTGAACTCTTTGGCTTCACCAGTCGGGCCGAGACAAAAAGGGCCCGAACCTCCTTGAAGAAGGCGTCGACATCCTCGCCCTGAAACACCTTGCAGTAGTAATTGCCGCCGCGCTTCAGCATCTCGGTGGCCACCGCCAGCGACCGGCGGGCAAGGGCCAGCGCCTGTTGCTGATCGGCCCACTTGTTGCCGGAGGTGCTGGGCGCCATGTCGCTGATCACCACGTCAAAGGCCGGCGCCACCCCCCGCACCGAGGCGAGCATCTCCGCGTCGGTAATGTCGCCGTGCAGCCAGTGGATGGGCGCCATGTCCTTCTTGCCGCCGCCGCTGGTCTTCTGCAGGTCGATGCCGACCACCAGGCCCTGCCCCCCAACCACCTTGGCCGCATACAGCGACCAACTGCCGGGATGGCAACCGAGATCCAGCACCTTGTCGCCCTTCTTCAGCAACCGGTATTTCTGCTGCGCTTCTTCAAGTTTATAGACCGAGCGAGCCGGATAGCCTTCCTTCTTCGCCTTCTTGAAATAAAAGTCCTGAACTTCCTTCACTGGCTCTCCTGAACAGCCTGATTCGGCACGCGCCACATGCCCGCGCTCGGCAACCTGAAACGAAGATAATTAGCTCATTTAGCGTTTATTGACAAGGAGATTTACTGGTCGGCGGGGCGGGAAACCCCCATGGCAACGCGCAACCCGGTCGGACGACATCCGCAGCGGTAACGCCGACGCCCCGCCTATTGCATCCGCCACACGGCAAGGGCCTTCTGGTACACCTGCGAACGCGACAACCCCAGATCCTCGGCGATGCGCCGGGTCGCATCCTTGAGCGAAAGCCCGGAATTGTCACGATACCAAACCAGCAGCGCATCGAGGTCGGCGGCGGTCGGTTCCGCCACCGCGCCGCCCCCCTGCACAATCACCACGAACTCCCCCCTGACCTTCTCCCGCGCCTTGAAATCCGCCACCGCCCCGGCAAGGGAGCCGCGCCAGCATTCCTCGTGCAATTTGGTTATCTCCCTGGCCAGCACCAGACGGCGGTCACCGAGGATGGCCAGGCAATCCTCCAGGGTTGCGACGATCCGCTGCGGCGACTCATAAAAAACGAGCAGATTCTTTTCAGCGAGATGGCTTTTCAAAAATTTACGCCGGTCATTGGCGCGGGAGGGGAGAAACCCGAGGAAGTGAAACCCGGTTTCCTCGAAACCGGCGACACTCATCGCGGCGGTAAGCGCGGAAGGCCCCGGCACCGGCACCACCGGGATATCCAGCTCGCGGGCCTTTTTCACCAGCAGGGCACCGGGGTCGGAAATGCCGGGCGTGCCGGCATCGGAGACAAGGGCCACATCATCACCAGCCAGCAGCCGCTTCAGGATCGGTTCGGAGCGGGACGCCTCCTGGCCCTTGAAATAGCTGACCAGTGGCGTGCCGATCCCCAGATGGGTCAGCAGTTTTCTGGTATGCCGGGTATCCTCGGAAGCGACCAGCGCCACCTCCCCGAGAATCCGCACCGCCCGCAGGGTGATATCCTCAAGGTTGCCGATGGGCGTGGCCACCACAAACAGGGTGCCGAACAGCTTCACCTCGGTCACCCGGCCACCCCCGCGTCGGCCGGAACCGTCAAAACAAAGCGCGTGCGGCCGGGCGCGCTCTCCTCGCAGCGGATATCTCCGCCGCAGGGGGCCACCAGCCGCTTGGCCAGATAGAGGCCGAGGCCGAACCGATCTTCCCGGGTGGTGAAAAAGGGCTCAAAAAGACGCGGCAGATCGGCCGGCGCAATCACCGGGCCGTTGTTCCCGACAACCACCATCACCATCCCGTCCCGCCTGGCGGTGCTGATCGACAGCAAGGCGTCCTCACGATCCCGCACCGCGTCGAGGCTGTTTTCAAGGAGCGCCAGGACCGCCTGATGCAACTCCACCTGCCGGCTGGCAAGAGGCGGCAGATCGTCGGCCAGATGCAGCTCCTTGCGCAAGCCGTGCTTGAAAAAACGATCCGCGTTCAGGAACTCCATCTCGGTGCGGAGCACCGAATTCATCGTATAGGGGCCAATCCCGGCGGTGGGGGAGAAATCGACCAGCTCCAGGGTCCGCCCCATGATCACCTGCCCCTGATGAATCTTTTCCTCCATCAGGGTAACGCCCTCCGAACGGCGATAGAGCAGATCCCGAAGCTTCTCGGCCTGTTCACGGCCCGATCCTTCCGACAGATGGTTGAGAATCTCCGCAACCATGCCGTCGGCCTGGTCAAACATCATCCCGAACAGCTCTCCCTGCATGGCGAATGCCTGCACCACCCCGTTCATGTTGTGAATCAGGCCCTTGAAAAGACGGCCGACCACGGCATCATGGCTCTGGGCGAGATAGGCCCGCTCCCAGGCCTCTTCCTTCGTCGCATCGTCCATGGCTTCCCTTCCCCCCTTTTCGCCCCGGCGCCGCCGAACCACCCGAAACAGATCCGCGCCCCGGCCCTATTATGTAACCGTTGCAGCTAACCTACCCCAAAAACCCAGCGGAAGTCCAGTGTCGTTCACACCCGTGCCCCGCGCGACGCCCAAAATGCAAAACGGCGGAGCAGGTTGCCGCCCTGCTCCGCCGTTTTGCATCAACAAGAAATTTGTATGAAGAAGAGAACTAGCCCTTGCCAGACTGTACATAGGGCGCGGCCTGCCGCGCCAGACTGACCTCCGGGTACACCTGCCCCACACATTCGGGACAGATGCCGTGGCTGAAGCGAACCCCGGAATGCCTTTCGATATACACCTCCACATGGTTCCAGGCGCCCTTCTCGTCGCGAATCTTCTTGCAGGAGGCGCAGATCGGCAGCAACCCGCTCATCTTCTTGACCTGCGCCTGACCCTCCTGCAGGACAACGGCCACGGAATCACGCAGACGCTGCTCAAACGTCTCCCGTGCCGCCAGCGCCTCGCTTCTTACACGCAGCAACTCCTGCTGCAGTTTTTCGTTCTGCCGGGCCAGGATGTAGTTATCGCGGGCGACCCTGACGGTGAAGACAAAATCATCCGGATGCCACGGCTTCTGGATGCACCGGAGCACCATCCCCCCTTCCACCGCGGCATCTATCTCGTTGGTCATGACATAAGAGTTCACCAGGATACGAATCGCCTTCGGATACAGACCGGATATCTTCTCCAGCAACTGCAGGCCGGTGATCTCCCCCATCCGCTGATCGGCAATGACGATGGCCACATCCGGATTTGCCTCAAGCCACGTCAGCGCCTCCTTGGGACCTAGAAAGGTGGCGACCTCGAACGCATCCTCAAAGGTCAACTTGAAATTGGAAAGATTAACCCTTTCGTCATCAATATATAAAATTTTCAATCTCATAACTTATCACCCACCGAGACAACGGCCACCGTTCGCAACTCAACACTCGCCGCCAGCATACAACGTCAGTTCCCAACGGTCCGCGGTCATTACATGCCGAAGCACATAGAACCCGCCATCATCGCCCTTGACCTTGAAATTCCGGTAATCACCGACCAACCATCGGTCAAGCACCTGGGCCACCTGCCGGGATCGCCTGCAGAGAGAAAAACTGCACGGGGTTTCTTCACCGTCATACCCGGCTTCACATTCAACACGGATGTCTATCCGCGCCTCGGCGGCCTCCTTTCCTTCCGGCCGGCCGGATCGCTTTACAACAACGGGATCGATCAGAAATGAACCGCTCATGACATGCCTCCTGCTGAAACCTGCGAGATAACTGAAAAAATCCGACCGAGGCGACGGCGCCCCGGTGCCGGACCGAGATCAACGCCATCGGCCTTTACGCATGAAGACCATAACCCTGGGAAAGGATTTTACGGCTTCAACATTCAGGATACTTGAAACACCAGAGAAATATATGGGGGGGAATCCGTATTGGAAGGGGTAGGAACCCGTAATCAGAGGCCTACCGGAAACAAAGAAAAACAACGCGAATACAAGATGTTAGGCGCTAACAAACTACATCATCCGAACCCGCCCGCAATCCGGGCAAATCCAGGTGGGGCCGTTGGTGATCCCCCACTTGTTTTCCTGAAAACATGGATCACAGATCTGAAAACCGCAGG
>DHYT01000032.1:0-489 GCA_002415465.1 Desulfobulbaceae bacterium UBA5123 | reverse complement strand
CGCCGTACAGATGGCGGCGGCTCTTGATCAGACAGAGATACTCCGTGCTCTTTTCGTTCTTCCCCTGCCAGTAAAAATAACTCTCAAGAGGCCCCACCACCTGCACGCACGCCGCCAGCCGCTCGTCAAGCAACATCCCGGCAAGCATTTCTGCCTGCTCCCGCTCCGCAACGGTAGTCATCACCTGGATACAATCCGTCATCCCGATCTCCTCCCAGAACCGCCCTTGACCCGACAAACAACCGCATCACCACAACAACCCTTCTCAAGGACTCGTTTTCATATTATAAACATGCTACTGTCATTTACCCAAGGGCCGCCGGTAAAAAACCGGACGCGCCCCCTTCTCCTCTTACGCACGGGAAAAAACATGCAACTGACCATCGACGTCGGCAACAGCCATCTGGTGATCGGTCTTTTCAAGGACGCCGTTCTCCGCTACCACTGGCGGGCCAACACCAACCGCGACGCCACCGGCGACGAACTGGC
>DHYT01000159.1 GCA_002415465.1 Desulfobulbaceae bacterium UBA5123 | reverse complement strand
CGTCATGGATCGCGATTTCCACAAAATCCCCCTGGGAAATGATCTTGGTGTGGCTCTCCAGGATCTTGAGGGAACTGACCACCTTGCGGCCAATGATGGCGGCGATGAACATCACCGAAATAAACAGGGAAAGACAGGTAACCACCAGCACCTCGCGGGTGGTCTTCAGCTTTTCCTTGATCTCTTCCTTTTCCGCAAGCCTCGTTTTTTCGGCAAAGGCGGTGAGATGATGGCCGGTTTCGCGCACCTGCGCCTCAAGGCGGGCTTGTCGCTGCCCGATGGCCTCTCTTTCCGGAGAAAAAGGGGCGGCGTATTGCATCCCCTGCACGCAGTCATGGAGCTGCCGCATCAAGCGCTGGTAATCGTCAATGGTGCCATCCAGCCGAGCCAGGTCCACCGGCGAGACGATCTCCCCCAAAACCACGTTTTTGTTGTCAAATAACCCCTTAAGCTTCCGCCAGTAGAGCTGATTTTCATCAAAATCCTTTTCCTGCCGGTAGAGAAAATAATTTTTTTCGAAACGGCGAACCTCAAGGGTTGCGTTAAAAAAATCCTCGATAATCTCGACAAATACCACCTTCTCCTCAATCTGGTTGATGATCCCGTAAGTGAGGATGGTGGCGCCGACCATGATGGTCAGCAGCAGATAGAAGCCGTAGGTGATCTTTTTCCGGATGCCGAACTGGATCATGTGCATCCCATATCAACATGTTTTAGCGCAGTTTTTATCACCCGACCGCCTCCGCCATTTTTGTGGACCGCCTTGCCCCGGCAATATACCGCCACCCCCTCAAAAAGTCCAGTCGTTGCATTATGCAACATGCTGTTTTTCAATGTAACACCACCCCCATCTCGCTGAATTTGCGACATTAGCGATTGGTAATTTTTTTCGATGTTGCAAATACGCAACAGTTGTCACAAATTGCACCACTCCCGCAAGCTCCTGTTTTTACGCAACTTACACCCAAAAAAACAAAACGGCACACCCTTTGCAAACACCCCCCAGCACACAGCAGACGCGCCCATGAACATGCAGATGCATTTTTTTAATTAATTTTATTTACCGAAACCTTAGAGAACGGGGAGGAAGAGTATGCATAAAAGACTGTCCATGTTTGACAAGATCATGGCTGCCGTAACCTTTGCCGAGGCAAACGAACACGCAACAGCCCGCGAACTTGCCCACGACAACGGACACGCAGATCAAAACGGCTGGAGGCAAGCCTGCGGCGATGTGGCCGTCGACGCCAAAACGGGCGGCAAATCAGCCCGAGCCGGCTCATAAGTCTCGTATTGATCGGCAGAAAGCAGATGATCAACTTGGCAAACATATTCAAACGGATCGAGGAGGCCATGTGCGCGGCAACCTTTGCCGAGGCCGGGGAATTCAAGACCGCCGGTCAGTTTCTGACCTCGGGAAAGACCGCAAACAAGAAAGTCCTGCTCGGCGTCGGAGAACAGGACCTCAACAGCGGAACCATCCGCGCCGCCCTGAATCTTGGGCAGCGCATGGAGGCGAACCTGGAGATCGTCCATCTCTTCCAGCCCCCCGCCGATGAGGGTGACCGGGCAGGACGCGACGAAAAGGTCATCGGCTCTTTTCAGGAACGGATGCAGGAGATGGGGGTTGCCTACCAGCCTGTCTTTGCCGAGAACGATCCGGAACAGGATCTGATCCGGTACGTTGAAAAAAGAAGGGATATCGTCTGTGTCGTTCTGAGCGGCATCGGCGACCCAAAGGGCAGAAAGTCGCACGAGCCCTCGCTTTCCGAAAATTTGAAGCAGCTGCTGCATTGCCCGGTGGTCATGTATGCGAAACCTGCCTGACCAGCAACTGCAAGTACAACTTTTACCAACCAAGAAGGAGTAATAGAGAGACCATGACCATGACAAATTTCGACAAAACAATGAGCGCGGCCGCATTTGCCGAAGCCGGCGAACACAAGACCGCCAAGGAGATGCTCGGTGCCGAGACCAAGCAACCGCACCCGGCCGGACAGAAAGCCAAATCCAAGCCTTACCTCTCGACCCTGCTGTACGGGGCGATCTCCCTTACGGCCTATGTGTTCCTTTTCAAGAACGAGCAGCTGATCACCACCACCTTCACCAAGGGCGGCGTCTACACCTGGTACCCGGTGGGCACGGCGTTTTTCTTTTCCTTTATCCACGGCGCCTTTGCCAGCAACCTGCTGAACGTGCTCGGACTGGAAGCAAAAAAATAAACATTGCCCGACCTGAAACCATCAAATCTTAAGGAGATTTACATACAATGAAGAGGTTCATCGTAGCAATCATCGTTTCGCTGTTCATGCTGCCCTTGGCGACCACGGCCCTTGCCGGCGGAGGCGCCGGTCCCCCAACGGACATGCTCAAGGGTAAATTCATCGAGATGAACGCCGCCGAGCGGACCGTGGTACTCCAGAAGGATGCCGACGACGAGTTGCAAACCCTTACCCTGGGCGCAGATATGAAGGTGGAAGACATCCGCCTCAACAAGAAGGTGCTGGTCAGCCTGGACAAGCACGCCGGCGAAGGGGTGATGAAGGAAGTTTCCATCATGTTCATGGACATGACCCCCCAGAAGATGATCTCGCTGCTGATCGTCGGCTTGGTCGGCGGCCTGCTGAGCGGCTTCATCGGCTCNNATGTGCCACAAGTTCCCCAAGGCGATGATCGGAACCTACAAGCGCTGGAAGTACGGCCAGGTTGACATCAAGCTGGCCCTGACCATGGCCGCCACCGCCATCATCGGCGTGCAGATCGGCGTCCAGATCCAGAAATACATCCTCAACCACTGGGGCAACGCCGGCTCCAACCTGTACGTCAGCGTGGTCTTCGTTATCATCCTGATCCTGGTGGGCGGCTATGTCAGCTATGACGCCAAAAAGCTTGCCACGGGCGGAAGCGACACCGGCGCCGAAACCCCGAAACTGGCCCAGAAGATGCAAAAAATCAACCTGCCGCCGATGATGAACTTCCCGGTCGCCAAGGTGCGGATCTCCGCCTGGATCACCATCCCCGTCGGCCTCGCCACCGGCATGCTCGCCGCAACCATCGCGGTTGGCGGCTTCATCGGCGTCCCCGGCATGATCTATGTGATCGGCGCCTCGGCTGTGGTCGCCAGCGCCACGGAACTCGGCATCGCCTTCTGCATGGGCGCCTGGGGCTCCATCCAGTGGGGCCTGAGCGGACTGATCGACATCCGCCTCACCCTGCTCATCCTTGCCACCTCGCTGATCGGCGTGCAGCTCGGCGCCCTCGGCACCACCTACGTCAAGGACTACATGATCAAGGTGGTCATGGCCGCCACCATGCTGATCGTTTCGATCAGCCGCGGGTCCAAGATCCCCGGCTATCTTGCCGACCTCGGCCTGCGCTCGCCCCTCGATCCGCAGACCGCCGAGATCCTCAACCAGGTGAGCTTCTGGTCGCTGGTCGCCGCTCTCGGCACCGCCGGCCTGATTATCACCTTCGCCATGATCAAGGGCATTTCCGCCGACCGGAAAAGCAAGCGGGCAGAAGAAGCCCTGATGCATGGCTAAGTACCGAAAAATCCTGGTGGCCTATGACGGCTCCAGTTCGGCACAAACGGCTCTCTCCCTGGCAAGCCAGCTTGCCAGGGAGGACAAGAGCTGGATCAAGGTCCTGGCGGTGGTTCCAAGGTATGCCGGCGACCTGGCGCTGATCGGCGTACCCGATGCCAAGGAAACCATCACCGGCCCCTGCGAACGGATTCTGGCGGAGGCCAAGGCGATTGCCAGGCAGGAAGGGGTACACATCCTCACCAACCTGGAGCAGGGGGAGCCCTACGAACAGATCGTCCATGTCGCCGAGGATGAGAACTGCGACCTGATCGTGATCGGCCGCAAGGGCAGGCACCCGCTGGAACGGGAGCTGGTGGGCGCGGTAACCGCCAGGGTCATCGGCCACACCGACAAGGATGTGCTGGTGGTGCCGGAAGGAAGCGGCATCGCCTGGAACAACATCCTGCTGGTCACCGACGGCTCCGGTTGCGGCGAGATTGCGGCGGCACGAGCCATCGATATCGCCAGGGAGCGGGGAGGCAAACTCTCCGCGGCCATGGCCGTCTACACCAACGACGAGTTCGTGGCCCTGGCGCCCGAGATGGTCAACCAGCTGACCGCCGAGGCCAAAAAGATTCTGGCCAGGGTGGCCGATCAGGCCGCGAACGAGGGCGTTGCCGTCGAAACCTTTGTCCGGGAGGGGGAACCCCATGAAACCATCGTCGGCCTGGCTGAAGAGTTACAGGCCGAGGTGATCGTCATGGGTTCCCATGGCCGCAAGGGACTGACCAAGCTGCTGATGGGAAGCGTAACCGAAAGGGTTATCGGTTACGCAACCTGTCCCATCCTGGTCAGCCACCCGCCCTTCAGACAGTANNATCCCGGACAGCATTGCAGGTACGCAAAGGCGCCCGCCAAGGGCGCCTTTTTTTATTGCGCCGCCCAAATCAAAACAGCCCCCGCCCCGCCGGCCGGTAACGGTTCCGGACTTTCCATTTTCGCCTTCATCCCGCCCCGAACACGTCAACCGCGCGACATCACGCCGATTCCCCCAACCGGAAAAGAACCGGCCAGGGAACAATTTATTGTCCTGCTGCGGCAGGCCGCGCGGCAACGACAAAACCCACCCAAGCGTTGCATATCGCAACATCATCGTTTCAGAAATGAACAGTTTTTCCTTGACACCCCCTTGCCGGAGCATTATGGATAGCACCATTGCATTTCGCACCGCGCCTCGGCCTCCCTTCCGACAAGGAACGAGCCGGCGGCAAGAAAGCGGCCGCCACCAACGATAACGTGTTGTCTTGTTTTTATAATTACCACATCTTTTCAATGCCTTCGGGATAGAGGAGGAAACACAAATGCTGGAAAGTATCAAAAAAAAGGCGGAGACATTCATGGTCTCCATCGTTTGCGCGGTGCTGCTGAGCCCGGCCTGGGCCGTGGCCAGCGAGGTGGCCGCCGAGGTCCCGATGGTGCCGGCCGTTGACGGCGCCAACTGGTGGAAATGGCCCCTGATCCTGCTGGTGGTGACCTTTGTCATGGGCATCATCGCCGTACTCGGCGGCGTCGGCGGCNNGCCTGCTCAAGGCCAACCTGGCCAACCTCCGCCTGGCCCTGCCGGTGGCGCTCATCGCGTCCACCATGGCCATCGTCGGCGCCATGGTCGGCCTGGCCCTGCCCACCCATATCGTCCAGCTCTGCCTGGGCGGCACCATCCTCGGTATCGTCGCCATCATGCTCTCGGCCAAGAAATCCACCATCCCCGACGTGCCGGCGGCCGATAACCTCTCATCCGCCCTGCGCATCTGCGGCATCTACCATGAACCCACGATGGGCCAGGACATCAACTGGAAGGTGCATCGCACCCCCATGGGGCTCGCCACCTTCATCATCATCGGCTTTATGGCCGGCATGTTCGGTCTCGGCGCCGGCTGGGCCAACGTTCCGGTACTCAACCTGATGATGGGGGCGCCGCTCAAGATCTCCGTCGCCACCTCCAAATTTCTCCTCTCCATCACCGATACCTCCGCGGCATGGATCTATGTCAACAAGGGGTGCGTGATCCCGATGATGGTGGTCCCCTCCCTGATCGGCATCATGCTCGGTTCCTTTGTCGGCGTGCGGCTGCTGAAGGTCGCCAAACCATCCTTCATCCGCTGGATGGTAATCGGCATCCTGCTCTTTGCCGGATTGAAGGCGATGCACAAAGCGCTCACCTCGATGGGCGTCATCTAAGACTTTTACCGCTGAAGGAGATATACGATCATGAGTGAAATCACCAAAGAAGCGACGCAAGAACAACTTCTCTACGCCGCCATCCTCGAAAAAGGCATGTTCGCCGGCCTGGGGCTGATGTTCGTCACCTTTGCCCTGTATGTATTCGGGATTCTTGAACCGGTAATCCCCCTGGACCAGGTCTCCGCCTATTGGAACATGCCGGTTGGCGATTACCTGGCGGCAATGAACAACAACTTCCTCAACCAAGCCCATGCCCCAACCGGCTGGGCCTGGATGAGCATGCTCGGCAAGGGCGATTTCCTGAACTTCCTGCCCGTGGCCATCCTCTCCGGCGTCACCATCGTCTGCTACCTGGCCATCGTTCCCGGCCTCTTCGCCCGCGGCGACAAGGCCATGGGCATCATCTGCGTGGCCACCGCCCTTATCCTGATCCTGGCGGCCAGCGGCATCGTGGCCGGCGGCGGCCATTAAGGACCCCGCAACCATATCATGTTGTCTCCGCGCCGACGGCGCGGAGACAACATGAACCTGCCCCACAACGTTCAAACAATTTCCTCTCCCCACCACACCCCAACCGATCGCATGCCGCCCCGGCGGCAACCCCATCAGGCAGGCACGCCCCACGGCGCCTTGACCGCTTGCGCCGCCGGATACCACCCGGACCCGCCCCTGCCCCATAAAACCATCGAAAAATCTTGCATAAAAAAGCCTCCGGGTTAGATAATAGGGGCAACCATTTCAACAATAAGAGTCGATACGAACGGTCCACAGCCATTCGCCCCGCTGCCGCAGACCACCACGAAACAACCACGGGGCCAACCACAACAGAAGAGAAGCAATTGCATGCGAAACCGGGCGACCCCATCAACCCACCTGTCAAACGTGTACCTGCTCGCAATTGCAATCTTTTCCCTCATCGCCAGCGTATCTGCAACCGACGTCGCGGCGGCGGGAAGCGCGACCACGATCAGGATTGCGATCCTGCCCTGTACCGACATCGTCAAAACCTTCAACAACGCGCAGCCGCTGCGGGCCTACCTCGAACAGCAAACACATCGGCAGTTTGAGATCGTGGTGCCCAACTCCCTCGAGGCCTTCAAACGCACCATCCAGCTCGGCGAGGCTGATTTCGCTTTCCAGGCGCCCCATGCCTATCTGCTGCTGGCCGGCAAATACGACACCGGCAACCTGCTCAAGGCCCTGACCCCCGAGGGCAAGAGCACGTATCATGGCGTCCTCGTCACCCGCCGGGACAGCGGCATCAAAAAGATTGAAGACCTGCGCGGCAAGCGTGTGATCTTCGGCCACCCCCTATCCACCGCTAAATGGCTGGCACCATTGGCATTACTCAAAAAGAAGGGGATCGACCCGGCAAAGGACCTGAAGAACTACTCACACGGTGACAGCTGCGAATCAATAGCCATGAACATCTTTCTCGGCCAGGGTGACGCCGGCGCCATGTGCGATTACTCGTTTGACGAAATCGCGGAAAACAAATCCCCAAAGGACGACGAAATCCCATCGGATGCGCTGGTTGTCATCGGCACCACCCGGGAAATCCCGACCTGGGTCTTTGCCGCCCGGACCGGCGTCGACGCGAACACCATTGCCCTCGTCAACAACGCCCTCATCAAGCTCGACCGCCGCCGACCGGAACACCTTGAAATCATGAAAGAACTTGACATCGGAGGTTTTATCCGCGCCAGCGACGGCGACTTCGATTCCCTCATGAAGCAGCTCCCGGAGACAGGACCGCCGCCGCAATGAAATTCACCCTGCAACTGAAACTGATCCTGCTGACCACGGCCCTGGTGGCGGCCACCCAACTCGCCAGCGGCTTCTTCATCGCCCGGCACGTGGAAAAGGCAATGGATGAGGAATACCACCGGCAGATGCTGCCGCTGGCCGAAAACCTTGCCCATGTCTGCACCAACGCCCTGATCGGCAAGGATCTGTTGGCCCTGCGCAACCTCCTCCGCGTCGCCATGAATGAAAAAAATGTCGCCGAGGCGATGGTCCTCGATCCCACCGGCAAGACCCTCATGCACAATCGCCTCACCGAGGTCGGCAAGATCCGCGCCGGCGACCGCTACGCCAAGGCGTTACAGGCAAGCGAACCAGGCGTCAGCGACCACTATCCGGACGACAACGGCAACACCATGGCCGATATCTTCGTCCCGGTGCAAATCTCCGGGGTGCGGCTCGGCACTATCTTTCTCACCTGCTCCCACAAACATATCTCCACGCAGATCGACGATCTCAAATTCCACATCCTGATCATCCTCATCTGCGGCATCCTGATCAGCATCCTCTGCGCCATCCTGCTGGCGTCCTACCTCACCAAGCCATTGCAACGGCTTATCACGGTGGCCGGCGAAATAGCCAACGGCTCCTTCCCGGACGAAACACTGCGGATCACCGGCAACGACGAAATCTCGACCCTCACCGAATCCTTCAACGAGATGGCGAAAAAACTGAAGAAAATGGTCTACCACGACCCCCTGACCGGCGCCTACAACCGGCAGATGTTCCAGCAGCGGATCACCCAGGAGATCGCTCGTGGCCGCCGCCATCAGCAACCCCTGGCCCTGCTGATGATCGACGTCGATTATTTCAAGAAGATC
>DHYT01000174.1:3114-3301 GCA_002415465.1 Desulfobulbaceae bacterium UBA5123 | reverse complement strand
GCGCAGCGGCGGCAGCTCGATGGTCACCACCTTGAGCCGGAAATAGAGATCCTGGCGGAAGGCGTGGGCGGCGATCATCTTCTCGATATCCTGATTGGAGGCGGCGACAAAACGCACATCAAGGCCGATGGGCTTCACCCCGCCCACCCGCAAAAAGGTCCGTTCCTGGATCACCCGAAGCAGCTTG
>DHYT01000174.1:502-2928 GCA_002415465.1 Desulfobulbaceae bacterium UBA5123 | reverse complement strand
ACCAGCTCCTTGCCGGTCCCGGACTCGCCCAGGATAAGGATGTTGCAGTCAACCGGCGCCACCTGGGCGATGGTCTTGAAGATGGCGCGCATGGAGGGCGAGGCGCCGATGATCCCGCCGAAACGACCGGAGCGCTCCTCATCCTTGTCCGCCGCCGCCTCGCGCCGCTGCCGCAGGGCATCGGCGATAACATCCCGCAGGGCCTCCAGGCGAAAGGGCTTTGCCAGGTAATGAAAGGCGCCCTTCTTGGTCGCGTCAACGGCATTGTCGATGGAGGCATATCCGGTGATGAGGATCACCGCCGTGTCAGGGATCAGGGGATGCAGCCGCTGCATCAGTTCGACACCGTCGGCGCCCTGCAGATGGACATCCATCACCAGGACGTCCGGCGGCGCCTCGCGGAGCCGCCCCATGGCCTCGGCGGTATCGACAAACCCTTCGGCCTGATACCCGTCACGCTTCAGGGCATGAACCAGACGGCGGACGGTAATCACCTCGTCATCAAGAATAACTATTCTTGGCTGCTTGTCGTTGTTGGCTTCCATGGGTCTGTCCGAAAACTGCGGCGGCGAATCACAACTGCCTGTTTTATGGTTAAAAATGCAAAGCCGGCGCCTGCCCGCAATGGACAAAACGCCGACAGTCATTATTTGTGATTAGTACTCTCTGCCGCGGTTGTCAAGAGGGATCAACGAAAACCATCACCACCGCCGCACGTGCGCACGCAAGGCGGACGCACAGCCGCGACAAGCGCTAACACATCGAATTATAAAGATAAAACGACAGACATCTTGGGAGAAAAAAGGCAGGATGCCGGTTCCTGTTGCGACGGTATTTTATGAATTACCTTCCTACCTCCGGCATATAAACCCGGATGGCAGGCAGCGGCAGCATCGTCACGTTCAACATTTCCGCCGCCAGATCGTCTCAACATACGCGGCCAGCTTCTTGTTGTTGAAAGGCTTGCGGATGACCCCCAACACGCCGAGTTCGAGCAGGGCGTTGATTTCATTTTTCTCCTGCTGACCGGTGAGAAAAATAACCGGAATAGACGCGGTCGCCTTATCGGCGCGAATACCGGCCAGGGTTTCCGGACCGCCCATCCCCGGCATCATCACATCCATGAGAATCAGGTCGGGGCGGAACTCCTTGAGCCGGGCCAGCGCCGCCTCCCCCGAGCCGACACATTCCACCCGGGACAAGGTTGTCATCCTGGCCAGGCCGATCCGCACCAGCCCGTGGATCATCTCGTCGTCGTCAACGCAAAGCACGCTTGTCAACTCGCGTCTCTCCCGGCGGGGGAGCACCCCTACAAAAAAATTCCGGTTGAATACATCATCAAAATATCCAAGCAATTCGTCATGCAGGCTCCGGGATTTTTTCACGACGAAATCCGCGTCAAAGCCCGTTATGCTGCCAGCCTTTTCCACTTCCGAGGTAATAAGAAAGGTTGGAATGCAGCGGTTGGGGCCACGCACCACCTTCAAGGCGGCGATCAACGAAAGACCATCCAGTTCGCCGACATGCATGGAGGTGAGCAATACGTCGAACCCCTCCCGCAGCAGCCTCGAAAACGCCTCAAGCCCGGTGCGCGCATAAATCTCGGTGATATCGTATTTCTCACGGATGGTATTGGCGTAATAGTCGGACATCGCCTTGGTATTTTCCACCACCAGCACCCTGAACCCGTGGTGCTCCCGCGTCGGCGTCAGCCGCCGCAACATTTCCGCATATGCCGCCTCGTCAACGGCATGGCTGTTCTTCAGATACTCGCGGGCATAGCCAGAGAGCATATCGGTAAACTGAAGGCAGAGGTCGACATCGAACCGCCCGCGCCCGCTCTCGAAAAGAATGGTCTCCAGGGCATGGCAGGCCGTGGCGACAAAGCCGACGCCAAACGATCCGGCCCCGCCCTTGATGGAATGCACCGAGCGGAGCAATTCCTCCCACTGGTCGGATTCCTGGCCGGACTTGGCGATCTGCATCACCAGGTATTCGAGGGTTTCAATCTTTTCCGGCAGGGAGACCAGATACTCCTCGCGCATTGCTTCTATCTGCTCATCCATGGTTCAAACCTCTTGCAAATGGTCATCCTGCTTGCGCATGCCACCGCACTCGGCAAGCAGGCCAAGCAACACCTCCTTCTTGATCGGCTTGCTGATATGTTCGTCGCAACCGGCCGCGATACTCATTTCCTGATGCTCGCTCAAGGCATGGGCGGTGAGGGCGACAATCCTCGTTCGCGGCCGGTTGTGTTCCCTTTCCCAGGCCCTGATCCGGCTGGTTGCGGCATAGCCGTCCATCTCCGGCATCTCTATGTCCATCAGCACCAGATCGTAGAGGCCGGCCATGAACTTCTCCACCGCGACCCGACCGTTTTCCGCGCAGTCAAGCCGATGCTTTCCTTTCTTGAGATAGGCGGTGAC
>DHYT01000174.1:0-490 GCA_002415465.1 Desulfobulbaceae bacterium UBA5123 | reverse complement strand
TATATCCGGCCAGGGCAACCCGCCGCAGCGGGGCCAACTGTTCGCGGCCGGCATTGGCCGAACTGAGCATTATCACCGGCACATCGAGCCCCATCTCGCCCTTGATCTTTTCAGCCGTGGTGAGGCCGTTCATCTCCGGCATGTGATAGTCAAGCAGGATCAGGCTGTACGGCGCCCCGGCCGCCTTTGCCGCCGCCAGTTCTGCCAGCGCCGCCGCGCCGCTCTCCGCCTCATGAACGATGGCGCCCCAATAGCCGAGGATGTTTCGCAAGATCAGGCGGTTGGTGTCATTATCATCCACCACCATCACCCGCCGCCCCTGAAGGTTCAACGCCTCGGCGCGGATGCTCGCGCTGCACCCGGGATCGGTGCCGAATCGGGCCGTGAAACTGAACACGCTCCCCTCACCCTCGGCACTCTCGACCCGCAATTCCCCTCCCATCATTTGGACGATTTTCTGTGAAATCGCCAGCCCCAGCCCGGTCCCGCC
>DHYT01000065.1:26277-26771 GCA_002415465.1 Desulfobulbaceae bacterium UBA5123 | reverse complement strand
CCCCTTGACACACCGCACCGTCTTATCCGTGTTCAGGACAACCGCGGTGCCGCCTGACGGCGCAATTTCATTGCCGGTCACATCCATGCCGGCGGTTCCGGCAACCGGCGGCACCCGACGGGCGACAAGCTGGCCGGCCTCAACGTTGGGGAGATAGCTCACCTCGCGAAAATCAACCGAGCCGTCCGGCCGTTCGATGCCGCTGGGTCGCTCCATCTCAACCAGCAACTCAACGCGCCCATCAACGCCGTCCACCGGCTTCCGCCCCGTGGCCGCCAAAAAAACTCCCCGTTTCTGCTCGCCGCTGTTGAACGCCCGCAACAGCCGCTCAACCTTGTCCACATCCAAAAATTCCGGCTTAATGCCGATCTCCTCAAACCATTGCTGGAGCATGGAGGGGGTAATATTCAGGGCCTCCATGGAGAAAATTCCCCACGCCACCTGAAGCCGGTCCTGACTGACAAAGAAGGGTGAAACAACGGAAAAACGGTCAT
>DHYT01000065.1:8995-26212 GCA_002415465.1 Desulfobulbaceae bacterium UBA5123 | reverse complement strand
ACCTGGGCCTCCTGCCATATTACAATCACCGGCTCCGCCGTATTCCCTTCCGCCGCCATCGCCTCCTGCTCGGCGATCACCACCCCGTTTTGATCAACGGTGACCACTCCGGCGAACACCTGCCCCGGAAGGACCGCGATCCCGAAAAAACCCGCCAGCCGAGAGCGATCCTCGTCAGCCGCAAGCAAAATCTGTGCATTTTTCTCCGAATACCTTCGCAAGGAAAGCAAACTGACATCGACCCCGCCTTGAGCGGGCAACCCCAACTCAACCCGCTTAAAATGCTGCGCCTGCGGCGTAAACGTTTCAATGACATCAAGACCGTCGAGGTGTGACTCCGAATCCGCGTCACCCCTCTCGGTCGTCGCCGGACTCCCCTTCGCCGCCGACGCGATACCCTCCTCGACATCCGGAAACGGCGACAGGCTGCCGACGCCGACCATGACATCGACCTGTTGCAGCAGTCCTTCGATGAGGTCCAGCTCCGTTAACGCGGCCTTGCTGTTCTCTTTGTTTCTGCTCTCAGCCATGCACGCCTTCCATCGCGAAGGTTTTTCCCAGACGAATGCATTCCAAAACCATCCCCCGATGCTGTTTACAGCTCCGCTTGAAACAGTTGCCCAAAATCAATTTTGTCGTTGAGCAGGTCCTCGGTCACCCGCGCCGAGCGCAGAACCAACGCCGCCTCCCGACTCAACCGGCCAAGGACCGCCAATACTTCGTTACCACCGCCTTCATCTCCGACGACGCCTACCACGCAGATGACACCCATTCTTTCATCATTGAAGGTGATCGGGGCCGCCGCCCCCTCCCCATCCAGCAGCAACGCCCCATCGGCAAAGGCTTTCCCGGCCATGGCCCACGCCTTTTCCTCCCCAATCGCCGGCTTCAGGGTCGGCTGATCAGGCCGCTCGCGGTCCACGTCCACCTCCGCCACCAGTTCGCCGCCACCATCGGCCAGAAAGATGATCACCCGGTCCGCCTCGAGGACATTCACCACCACCCGGCCAATCTCCCCGCACGCCTCCGCCAGGGTCGGCCCTCCCATCTGAAACCGGATCAGCTGATCTCGGCCGGACAACTCCTTCACCTGCCGGCCCAGTCGAATGTTCGCCTGCCGCAACTCCTCGGTACGGGCGGCAACCATCTTTTCAAGATGATGGCGGGCCTCCTTTAACTCGAGGTGAATACGCACCCGCGCCTTCAAAATCGGCGGCGAGACCGGCTTGGTGATATAATCCACCGCCCCCACCGCAAACCCCTTTGACTCGTCCGCCACCTCCCCCATGGCGGTGACGAAGATCACCGGGATATCCTTTCCATGCGGCTGCGACTTCACACGTCGACAGACCTCGTATCCATCCATCCCCGGCATCATGACATCCAGCAGAACGAGATCCGGATACGGCTGACCGGCCAAAACCGCCAGGGCCTTCTCGCCGCTGACCGCCGCCCTTACCCGATATTCGTCGCCCAACACCTCGCTGATGAGATCGATGTTGTCTGCGAAATCATCGACGACCAGAATGGTCTTTTTCTCCTCCCTGCCCATCAATCATTCCTCCCGCAACGAGATATTGATATTTTTCGCGAGATCGACGAGTTGCACCAGGGCGCCGTCGAAATCATAGTTGCCGATCTTCTTCTCCAGTCGCTTGACCATGTCCGCCCGCACAATACCGGCAAGCATCTCCCGCACCTCGGGAAACACCCTCCGCGCCGCCGTATCCTGTTCACGCAACAGCGCCGCCAACGACTCAAGACGCAAAGCCAATTCCCCGGATGGGCAAATGGCTTTGCCAACCGGCTCGCCTTCCTTGACCGTCGCCAGCGAAGCGATGCCGGCCAATACCGGAATCAACTCCTTTTCAAGCTGCTGCAAACACCGTTCACCATCCGCGACCTCCCCTGCCTTCAGTGCCTGCTCCAAGGCCGCCGCCGTTTCCTGCAAAGCCTTGGCGCCGATGGTCCCGGCCGAGCCCTTCAGTGAGTGCGCCAACCGTTCGGCCGCAGTCACCTCCTGCGCCGCCAGGGCATTGCGGATCTCGGCTGCGATCCGTCCGTGAAGCTCACCGAAGCGGGCCAGGATTCCACGATAGCTCGCAATGTTCCCAGCCATTCGGGCCACACCGTTTTTCACATCGACGCCGGGCAGACCGGCAAGCAAGGCGATTTCATCACCACTCGCGGCCGGCGGCACCCGGCCGGCGGCAATGACATGCTTCCCGGCACCGGACGCCTTGGGCTTTACCCAGCGGCTAAGGATTTGATACAGCGCGTCGGGGTCCACGGGCTTGGTCAGGTAATCGTTCATGCCGGCCGACGACGAACGTTCCCGCTCCTCGGTCATGGCATGGGCGGTCATGGCGACAACCGGGAGCGCCCGCCCCCGTTCACCGAAATCGGCCCGAATGCGTCGACACGCCTCGTTGCCATCCATCTCCGGCATCTGAATATCCATGAGCACCAAATCATAGTCATGGTCACCCACCGCCTGCATCGCTTCCAGGCCGTTGCCGACCACCTCCACCTCCATGCCCGCCGCTTCGAGCAGTTCCCTTGCCACCTGCTGGTTGATCTCGTTGTCTTCAGCCACCAGGATCCGGGCGCCGCGAAGCGGTGCAAGGCTGTCGGGCAATGCGCTATCCCCCTCCCGCCGCAACGGGAACGTCACTGACCCTTGGTCTGCCAGGGTGTTCATAATGGCGCTGAAAAGCGTTGAACGGGTAACCGGCTTGAGGAGGAACCCGTCCAAACCGTTCTCCTTGCTTCTGCAGAGCACCTCCTCTCTGTCGTAGGCGGTGACCAGAAGCACATGGGGCGGCGACGAGAGTTCCGGCATCTTCTTGATCCGCAGCCCCGCTTCAAGGCCGTCCATGCCCGACAGCATCCAATCCATCAACACCAGGCGGAATGGATGACCGGCCGCGGCCGCTTCCGCAACAGCCGCTATCGCCTCCTCGCCGGAATCGACCACCTTCGGATCACAGGAAAAGGCCTCAAGATTTTTTTGCATCAGACGCCGCACCATGGGGTTGTCATCCACCACCAACACCCGCATATCAATCAATTCCGGCGGCAGGACATGCGCCCGTCGCTCGGATGCGGCAGGCAACTGAAACCCGGCCGTAAATGAAAAGACGCTCCCCGCCCCCGGTGTGCTCTCCACCGCGATATCGCCGCCCATCAACAAGGAGAGGCGCTTGCAGATGACCAGCCCCAGGCCGGTTCCGCCGTAGACCCGGGTGGTGGAGGCATCGGCCTGGCTGAAGGCGCGAAACAACCCCGCCACCTGCTCCGGGGTCATACCGATGCCGCTGTCCTTGACGCTGAAACGCAAGGTCACCCCCCTCTCCAGCCTCTCCTCCACCCGGACGGCGATATCAATCCCGCCCTTGTCGGTGAACTTGACCCCATTGCCGACAAGATTCAGCAGGATCTGCCCCAAACGCAGGGGATCCCCTTTAAGTTCGTGAGGGACATCCGGAGCCATGGAAAAATTCAGCGTGAGGCCCTTGTCATGGGCCTGGGTGTAGATATTGTTGATCACATCGACAATCACGTCCTCGAGGTAAAACACCACCCTGTCCATGACCAGCTTGCCGGCCTCGATCTTTGAAAAATCAAGGATATCGTTGATCACCCCCATCAAGGTCCGGGAGGATGAGGCGATCTTGTTGTGATAGTCGCGCTGCCGGGGCGTCAACTCGGTTTGGCGGACCAGATGCGTCAGGCCGATGATCCCGTTCAAGGGGGTGCGGATCTCATGGCTCATGTTGGCGAGAAATTCGCTCTTGGCCTTGGCGGCCGCCTCGGCTGCGACCTTCGCCGCCTCCAATTCCCGCAGAGTCCGTTGCCGCTCCTCCTCAAGGGCCTTGCGGGCAGTGATATCGAAGAAGGTAACCACACACCCGACAACCGCCCCTTCCTTGACAACGGGGTACGCCCAGTATTCCACCGGAAAGGATGACCCGTCACGACGCCAGAAACACTGGTCGTCACGGTGTATTTCCTGCCCGTCCTTGAACGCCTTCAGAATTAGGCATTCCGCGGCCGGGAATGGCGTTCCGTCCCAATGGCTGTGATGGATGAGTTGATGCATCTGACGACCAAGGAGGTCGTCGGTGGTGGCATAACCCAGCAACCCGACACAGGCCGGGTTGCAGAAGGTGCATTTCCCCTCCAGATCAAGCCCGTATATCGCCTCGGCGGTTGAGTCGAGGAGCAGCCGGACCTGCTCCTCACTTGCAAGCAGGGCTTTTTCGGCCTGCACCCGCTCGGCGATCTCTTCCTGAAGCTTGAGGGTGCGCTCTTCAACCAAATCCTCAAGATGTTCCTTGTGGCGCTTGAGTTCGGCTTCGGCCCGTTTCGCCTCGGTGATGTCGTTGGCCATCCCCTCCACCGCGATCACGGCGCCCTCTTCATTAATAACCGGCGACTCGGCGCATTCAAGCCAGCGGACCGACCCGTCTTGGTTATACAACTCCATCAGATAGGGAGGCTGCCGTTCACCAAGAAGGCTTGCCGCCAACCGGTGCCGCGCCTCGACGTTGAGGCGATGGCCGGTGAGATACTCCTGACTATTGCGCGCAAATTGATCCGGGGTGTAGCCGAGGATGTTGACGATGGAAGGGCTGATATAACTCCAGTCGCCCTGCGGTGTTATGGAGTAAAAGAAATACTTGTTTTCAAGGCTCTCCACCAGCCGCTGAAACCGCTCCTTGCTCTGCTGCAAGGCGTTTTCGGTAAAATGATGCTCCAAGACTCCGGCCACGACAACGGTGACCGCATCAATGATCTTCTCGGTTCCCTCATCCCGCATGCTGCCGCTCTTCAGATAGAGGGTAAAAACCCCGAGCAACTGGCCCCGGATATCGATAACGGGTACGCAGTAATGCCCGTGGTCGGGCATATCCGGATAACCGATGTCGTGACATGCATCGACATGGGCGACGAACCGCACCCGCTTCTCCTCCGCGGCCCGACCGCAGAGACAGCGGCCATAGGGGACCTCGGCGCAGGAGGCGATGACAGGCTCGGCAAGGCCCCTGTGGGCCTGCAACAGCAGCACCTCCCTCTCGTGATCGGCCCGGAAGAATGCCGCCCTGGGCTCGATTTCGGCCAAGGGCAGGGAAACAAGACAGTCGACAAATATTTGCAGTTTTTCCTGAAGAGAACTTTCCTTCAGGGAGAGATGCAACATCCTGTTGACTAGTTCCTGCACACCGTTGTTCTTTCTGAGTTCCCGCCCAACTCGCTGCCGTTCATTGACTTCATCGGCCAGTTGCCTGTTGAGCGCTTCACTGACCATTCGCCTCCGCACCAGACCCACCGAAAGACACAAAAAAAGAAAAACCGTCAGCGAAAGGACGGCAAGGACCACCCGCCGGATGATGAAATAACTCCGATACGCCTCGGTATAGTTCTCCTCGCAGGCAAGGCCGAACTCGTAGACTCCGCACCACTTCCAGCCCCCCACCACCCTGACGCCCCGAAAATCACGGTAGCCGTCGATGTCAACGCCGTCGATGTTGCCGGCAAGCGCCATCCTGACCGGCAGGATGAACGGCAGCGCCTGCCGCTCCCTGGGCAAAGAAAAACCTTTCGTCAGGTCGTCCCCTGGCTCCCGGAGGGGAAGATGCAGCGACGAGGCCTGATCCGCGGCAAGCAGACCGATTTTTTGCAACTGTTTGACATAACGGCTTTCGGAAAGGAGACGCCCGGCGGAATCAAAGGCATACACGTTAAGACCACCGGAGCCGGTAATCCGAAAAAGGTTGTTGAATTCGTAGGCGGGATCAATCATCTGACAGAGGGCGGCGACCACCTTTCCTTCCTGATCGGTGACAGGCATCCCCACACAGACCACCGGCAAATCCTGCCGACCCGCAGCCGTGTGTTGCTCATGAAATTGCGGCAGGGCAAAATGCTCCTTGCCGTCAAAGACCTCCATGAAGCCGTTATGCCGCCGGCAAATGCTGTTGACCTTCCCCAGGTCCTGATCGTCGAAGGCAAAGATATTACGTCCATCCGCGGCGATGACAAATAACCCCGCCGTCCCGTGCAAGCGCAACTCTGGATTCAACAACGTGCGCAGTTCGCCAAGGGCCTGAACGCCGCTCAATGCTTCTCGGGTATGGGGCAACGCCGCAAGTCGCTCTACCCTTTGCCGCAGAAGCGGCCTCTGTGACAATATCCGGACATTGTCAAGCCGTTCATGGCTCCACAGCATCACCGCCTCATGGGTTGCCGCCACATTGGAACGCACTCGCTCGCCGACATCGACACCGATCTGCTTCTGAATCCGGTGCAGCCCGCCGAGGGTGATGAGTAAAACCGCAACCAGCAGCAAAACCAGCACGAGTTGCGTTGGATCACGGCGAAACCATCCCAATAGCCTGCTCGTATCCAAAAGGTTTGCCGGTCGAAATTTTTTCATGCTGAACCATTCCCTGAAAAGGCTTCGGTGATAGGCCACCGGGACTGAAGGACGTAGCAAAATATCGGATAAAACAGAAAGAAGCCGCAGCCGCACAAAACGACACAACCAAGACAATCATCCTGTTAGGATCATGCTACCTAACATCTAGATGCAAATTCAAATTTAATTTCACCTGTAAACTTGAAATTAAATCAATCACAGCAATTACTTGCCGAAATCCCTGCCAGCCCAAAATGCCAGCATTCAATAAAACACTATAACATCTCCATTTACAGGTTATACTGACAAAATAATTTACATATTTTCCCGAAACCTGTTGCCCAACCCGATATCACCGGCTACAACAGAATAGTAATCAGCAGCCAAATGAAGGATAAAAATCGTGCCGTAACGCTGCCGCGCACCACCCCGCAACGCAGTTCTCCCTGAGAAATACTACAACCGCGCCATGAACATAAAAAACCGCACCGTCCTCACCGTCTGCGTCGTCCTGATGGCCCTGTCCGGCTTGCTGGTCTACCAGGGCATCTCCCAGCAAACCGTTGCCATCGAGGAGTCCCTGCAAAAAGAAGAAAAACACATCGATACCATCGTCGACTCCGTCGCCAAATACTCGCTGTCACCGTACCTGACCCGAATCCAGCATATCCAGGAGGCGCACCCGCAGATCGTCGCCGCCTTCGCCGCCCGCGACCGCAAGCGGCTCCAGGCTTTGGCAGTCCACGAATATCAAGTCCTCCAGAAGGAAAACGCATACTTTCACGCCTTTGATTTCACCTTGCCGGACGGCACCGTGTTCCTGCGGGTGCAACGACCGGACCTGCACGGCGACAATATCAGCAACAGCAGGGAAATAATCCGACAGGTGGACAGCACCCGCGAGACCGCAGCCGGCTTTGATGTCGGCAAGCATGGGGCCATCTACTGGATTGCCCACCCGCTCTACCTGAACGATAAATATCTCGGCATCATGGAGTTCGGCATCTCCGCGCAACAGCTCACCGACGCCATCCGGCAACGGCTTGGCAACGAGGTGACCATCGCCGTCCGAGCCGGGGTGTGGCGAAAAGCGATCTTTGTCCAGAATAACGTCCGCCAGATCGGCGGCTACTTCCTGATGACGGAAGGGAAGGATCTCTATGAAAAATTCCCGGCGGATTTTGATTTTGACCAGAGCCACCGAAGCGTGACCATCAAGGAGACGACCAACCTGGTCCACAGCCGCACCGCCCTCAAGGATTACCGTGGCGATGCCATCGGCAAGATCATCGTCCTGCAGGACATCTCCGAAAAACTCGCCGCCAAAAGAAACTTCGTGGTCCGCTCGGTCATGATCGCCGTTGTCCTGGTCGGCTCGGCCCTGCTCATCATCTCGCTGACCATCAACCGGCTGGTGGGCAGGCTGGTGTTATCCGCCGAGGAGAACCGCCTGGCCAAGGAGGAACTGCAGCACGCCCATGACGCCCTTGAGCTGCGGGTCGCCGAACGGACCGCTGAACTGGCCGCCGCCAATGCGGTTCTGCAGGAGGAGATCACGGAACGCTCCCGTGCCGAGGAACGGAACCTCGAACAGCGTGAATTTCTCCAGAGCATCATCGAATCGCTGACCAACCCCTTCTACGTCATCGACGCCCGAACGCACAAGATCGTCCTTGCCAACCAGGCCGCCTACAGCCTTACCAATCGCCCGCGAGAAGGGTTGACCTGCCACGCCATGACCCACGACCGGGATACGCCCTGCACCGGCGATGAACACACCTGCGCCCTGGCCGAGGTCAGGCGGACCAAGCGCCCGGTGCGGGTGGAACACATCCACTGCGACTGCAAGGGCGACGGCAACTATTTCGAGGTTTACGCCTACCCGATCTTCGACCGTGACGGCAACGTCACGCAGGTCATCGAGTATAACGTCGACATCACCGAGCGCAAAAAGAACGAGGAAGAGAAAAAGAAGATCTGGGCGCAACTCCTGCAGTCCCAGAAGATGGAGGCGGTCGGCATGCTGGCCAGCGGCGTCGCGCACGACTTCAACAACATCCTGACCTCGATCATCGGCAACGTCCAGCTGGCCTCCCTGAAGGCCAACGATGAAACGGCGGCAAATATCCGGAAACACCTGGACCAGATCATGAACTCGGCGGACCGGGCCGGGGGGCTGGTCCGCCAGCTCCTGTTGTTCAGCCGCAAGCATTCCATCGCAGACGAATATCCCCTGACGGACATCAATAAAACCATCAGCAATCTTCACGACATGCTGAACCGCCTGATCGGCGAGGACATCACCGTTTCCCTGAAACTCGCGACCGGCCTCAACATGATCAGGGCCGACCGCGGCAACATCGAACAACTGCTCACCAACCTGGTGGTCAATGCCCGCGACGCCATGCCGGACGGCGGCGAGATCATCATCGCGACCAAGAACGTCTTCATCGACGAGAACAACGAGAAGCAGATCCCAAAATCCAAGGCGGGCCGCTATGTGGCGATCTCCGTCACCGACACCGGCAGCGGCATCAGCCAGGAGAATATCGCCCACATCTTCGACCCCTTCTTCTCCACCNNCTGCCCTCATGGCATGCTGCCAAGCGGTGAATCCGTGACGTCGCCAGCGGTGATGGCGGCGTGCGCTTTTTTTGGATTTTCATGAGCCACGTCTCTTTTGAAGAAGCGGACCAGCTCCGCGAATTTCTCTTTGCTGTCATCGAAAGTCTGCCCAGCGGCATGGTCTTTGCCGACCGCGCCGGCATGGTGCTCGCCATGAACCAGAAGGCGCGAACCATGCTGGGGTTGGTGGGCAGCTCGGTGCAGCACCGTTCGAGCTGGGAGCTGCTCGGCCAGGTGCTGCAGGTGGAGCGGAGCGAGCTTGCCGTGCTGCAGGTGCCGGGCTCCCGCATGCTCTGCGAGGTGAAGCGCCGGGACGGCAACGGCGAGAAGCGCTACCTGGCCATTGCCCGCAACGAGCTGCGGAGTCCCTTTCTGCAGGTGGGTGGTTTTTTCCTGTCGGTTGAGGACGTCACCTATCTGGCCCTGGCCGAGGCCCAGCTGGACCGGCAACGGCGTTTCGGCGCCATGCAGGAGATGGCGGTCCGCATGAGCCAGGAGCTGAAGAACCCGCTGGGCGGTCTTGAGCTCTTCGCCTCGCTCCTCAACCGGGAGTTGAGCGACGACCCGGACAATCAGCGGATTACGGCAAGGATGCTCGGCGCCATCCATACCATGGACCACCTGCTCAACAACTATGTCACCTTCGCAAGCCTCCCCAAGCCGCAGCTCGGCTGGGTGCATGTGCGCGAGTGGCTGGAGGATGCGGTGGCTCAGGTCCGCCAGCTTGACAAGGCCGGGGGGGCCGTGTTCTCGTGTCAGTACGCCCACGAGCGGGAGATGATCGTCGGCGACGGCGAGCTGTTGCGGCAGCTGGTCTCGAATCTCCTGGTCAATGCCGTGGAGAGCATGGCCGGAGCCGGCGAGGTGACCCTGGCCAGCCGCAGCCTGGCCAGGGAGGAGGGGCGGCCCGCCTTTCTCGAGGTGCGGGTCGCCGACCAGGGGTGCGGCATTGCCGACCAGGACCGGCAGCGGATCTTCGACCCCTTCTTCTCCACCAAGCCGGAGGGGAAGGGCACCGGCCTCGGCCTCTCCATCGTCTACGGGATTGCCAAACAACACGGCGGCTGGGTCAACGTCTACAGCGAACTGGGGCAAGGCACCATCTTCAATATCTACCTGCCGCAAACCACGGCGACCGCGGAAGAGGGCCAAACCGCAATCGCCGCCGACCGGAAGACGGTCTCCCTGGCCGGCAACAACAGGCTGGTGCTGCTGATCGAGGATGAAAAGGATGTCCGGGAAATCGCCATCAATATCCTTCACAACAAGGGCTTCCGGGTTCTAACGGCGGACAACATCGAAACGGCGCGCGCCCTCTTTGCCCAGCAAAAGGAGCATATCCATCTCGTCTTCAGCGACGTCGCCCTGCCGGACGGCAACGGCGCAAGCCTCGCCCGTGAATTCCTGAAGGAGATTCCAGAGCTGAAAATCCTGATGACCAGCGGGTACCCGGATCATCGCGCCCGACGCGGGGACATCCGGGACCAGAAACTCCATTTTATCCAGAAGCCCTATGGGGTGACGGAACTCGAGATCGCCATCGCCGAGACCCTGGACGCTCCCTGACCCATGGGAGACAGCCTGCCGTGCCACAAAAGCCAGCCGTATCGGTTGACCAGGCAACAGGGCGATTGCAGCAACAACTTACGTCGAGCCAGGGGAAGGAGCTTGACGCAACCTCAAACCGTGTGGGAGAAACAATGAGAATTTCCGCAAAACTGACCGTCTCCTTCTTGCTCACCGCCATGCTCGGCGCCTTCTTTGCCGCGATCAGCCTCCGGGCCGGATCACACCTCGTCACCGGCCTGATCATTGTCGGCGGCGTCGGCGTGACCGCCGGCATCGCGCTGCTGGTCACCAGGAGCATCACCACCCCGCTCGCGGAATCGATGGATTTTCTTCACCGCATCGGCCTCGGCGACGTATCCGGGGCAATGCCCATGGGCACTGCGGTCAACTGTTCGAGTATCAGGAATTGCGGCCGCAAGACCTGCCCCAGCTACGGCAAGGTTGACCACTGCTGGGTGAGCAGCGGGTCTTACGCGGTGGTCAAGCACTGCCCCCGGGCCAAAAAAGGCATCCCCTGCCGGACCTGCGATCTCTACGGCGCCAAAACCGAGATGGAGGAACTGGGCTCCATCGTCATGGGGCTGGCCAACTATTTCCACGAACGCGAAAAACTGGCCCTCGAGATTGCGCAGGGGGATCTCACCAAGGAGGTTGAACTCTCCTCGGACAAGGACGCCCTGGGCAAGGCCTTCCAGATGATGCGGCAGAGCCTCACCTCGATAATCGGCAACGTCCAGCTTGTCACCGAGGAAATCTTCGACTATTCCACGGAACTCAACGACACCAGCCAGATCCTGTCGCAGGGGGCCACGGAACAGGCCGCCGCCCTCGAGGAGATCTCAAGCTCCATCACCGAGATGGCGGCACAGACCAAGCTCAACGCCGAAAACGCCGAGCAGGCCCATCAGTTGGCAGGACAGGCGCGGCAATCCGCCGACAAAGGCAACATCCACATGGAACAGATGATGGGGGCAATGGAACAGATCGACGAGGCGGGACAGAGTATCTCGAAGATCATCAGGGTCATCGACGAGATCGCCTTCCAGACCAANNCAAGGCGGCCAAGGAAACCGCCGAACTCATCGAAGGATCGGTGGTGAAGTCGAAAAACGGCATGCAGATCGCCGCCAACACCGCCGAGGCATTGGCGGAAATCGTCACCTCGGTGAGCAAGATGACCGAACTGGCAGGCGAGATAGCCGCCGCCTCAAACGAACAGGCGCAAGGCATCGCCCAGATCAACCAGGGGCTTGACCAGGTCGACACGGTCACCCTCCAGAACACCGCAAAATCCGAGGAATCGGCCGCCGCCGCAGAGGAGCTTTCCGGACAGGCCGAGCAGATGCGACAACTGGTGGCCGCCTTCAAGCTGCAGGAGCGGCAAGCGGAAGCAACGGATGGCGCCGCCGCAAAAGTGCCGCAGCAATGCCTGACCTGAAAGGCGCCAAACCGCAAGCACCCGAGGCAAATCCATAATCTACGGCAACGCCCCGAACGTCATGCGACGAACGGGGCGTTGTTGTTTAGCCGGGCCGGAATCATCAGTCGATGATGGTAAAAGGAAACCCCGGCTCCTCAAGGAGCTTGACCATCCGCTGTTTCTTGGCCGTCTTGGCGTCGTGGAAATCAACCATGACGCCGATGGCGTCAAGGATCTCGGCCTCGCCCACATCCCGCAGAACCCGCCGGCCCACCTTGGGGTATGGACCACCCTTGCCGCCGACATAGAGGTCATAGCCGTTTCTGGTCGCGACGACGCCGATGTCTGCCAGCAGCGCCCCGCCGCAGTTCAGGATGCAGCCGGAGATGGCGATCTTGAACTTGGGCTTGACGCCGGTCCGGGCGCCGTAACGCTGAAGTATTCGGGCCGAGAGATCGGCGGGATCGATCACCCCCATGTTGCAGGAGGGCTTGCCGATGCAGACCTTGGGCACCGGAAACTTGCCCGGCGCCTTGAAATCGGCAAGCGGCGCCAACTCGGCCTTGACGGCGTCGAAGTCCTCGTCTCGGATCCCCACCAGCCGCAGATTCTGGGCCGTGGAAAGATAGACGCCGAGGTTGTAGCGCTCTGCCACCTCCCGTGCCTTGTTCATCAACGACAAAGGCAGACGGCCGGCAGGCAAGAGCATGGTCAGAGATTTCTCCTGGGGAGCGGTGGAATGGACGGTAGACATTGTCTTTCCCTCAATAAAAAGTTATAAAATTCACAAATATGCACGAACTGTGCGTTCTTGACCGATTTATCCTTTCCCTTTCCGCTGTTTTCCTGTATCTATCGGAAAAGAAAATACTTAAACGACAAGGCGCGAACACCATAGACGCAAGGGGAAGATCATGGGCCACCACGGCAGTTACTCCAATACCGCAGCAGACCGGGCGATCCGCTCAATTGACCGCAAACGCGAACAGGAACGCAAAAGCATGCTGCATGCCGCTTACGAACACGCCGAGGACCTGGCCGTCAAACTGGTGCAAACCCTGCTCGACGAACATATCATCGAAACCAATTCCGATCGCGCCATCAAGGAACTCTTCAGCGCCCAGATGAAAAAGATCACCGACCTGGAAGAGTTCGAGATCAACTTCAAGATTGCGCCATTGCGCGGCATCGTCAACGATCCCAACTTCATGAGCCTCTATTTCACCCAGTATATCATCGAGGATCTTCTCGACCATCCCAATGTGCAGGATGTTTACGGCGACGACGCCACCATCTACAAGGCGGTGGACAAGGTTTTCGCAACCATCCGGCCACGCTGAGAAACGCTCGCCAAGGCTCAACCGCTGTCCGGGGCAGCTGGCCGCGTGCCGCCTTGCCCCGCCAGCGCCTGTCCCCAGTTCCTACCTCCCCACCCTTCACGAATTCCTTCGCGAAAAGTGCGGCTACCTTACAAAATTATCGCTAAAACTCAAACTATCTTTTCCATTTTCCTTTCCAGGCAAGACGAGTAATATAACGTCTTAATGCAATAGACCCCTGTGCTGAAATATGATTCCCGCACAGGCGGCATACCCCGGAGCAACCTCGCAACCGTCATGACCAGCCGTTCCCGCCATCCTCGCCGCGCGCCCAGCCTGGTTTACGCAAACCAGCACGGCGAGATCAAGGATTTTCCCGAGCTTGAGATGGCCGGCCGCAGCGGCGGCCATTACCTGCGGCCGGACCCGCTGGATATGATCCCCCTTCCCGAGGGAAGCGAGTTGTTTGTTCTGCCGGGGAGAAAGCCGGTCGGCTTTGAACCGGGCAGTGACGAGCCTTCGCTGCTGGCGGAAAACCCGCACGATCCGGACGAGGAAATCCAGGCCGTGGCGGCCTTCATGGCCCCGGCGCATACCGCGGTTCACACCGCCGCCTTTGTCAAGAACGACGACGCCCAGACCTTGCCGCTCTTTGCCTATACGGCGGTGGGCTGGCACGACGGCCGCTTCTGGGTGAGCGGCTTCCGCAGCGACAGCGACATCCGCCAGGAGCCGCGAGGGTTTGCCGTCGACAAAATCAGGACTCGCACCCAAAAACGGCTTCACGCCCTCCCGCACAACCGGCTTGTCCAGCATCTCGGCATCTGCAGCCTGACCTACAGCTGCCCGGCGGCGAAAAACTATTTTCTCGACCGGTTCGAAGCGCCCCTGCCCACCTCACCCGAATGCAACGCCCGCTGTCTCGGCTGCATCTCGCTGCAACCCTCGGGCTGCTGCCCATCCACCCAGGAACGCATCCGCTTCATCCCCACCCCGGGTGAAATCGCCGAGGTGGCGGTGCCGCACCTGCAGAGGGTGAAAAAAGGGGTGGTCAGCTTCGGACAGGGCTGCGAGGGCGAACCGCTGCTGCAGGCCGACACCATTGAAAAGGCGATCCGACTGATCCGCCGACAAACCGCCAACGGCACCGTCAACCTGAACACAAACGCCAGCCTGCCGAACGCGGTGACGCGCCTTGCCGACGCCGGCCTCGACAGCATCCGGGTGAGCATGAACAGCGCCCGCCCCGAATACCACCACCGCTACTACCGCCCCAAGGGCTTCTCCTTCAGCGACGTCAGACAATCCATGGCCGAGATGAAGAAAAAAGACAGGTTTGTCTCCCTCAACTACTTCATCCTGCCGGGGTTTACCGACGACCCGGCGGAATTTGCCGCCCTCTGCGAGCTTGTCGCAACGGAAAAGCCTGATTTCATCCAGCTCAGAAATCTGAACATGGACCCGGACTGGTACCTTGAGGCCGTTCAAGATACCGCCGGGGAGAATCCCATGGGCATCCGGCAATGGCTGGCGGCACTGAAAAAAAATTTCCCCGCCCTGCGATTCGGCTATTACAACCCGCCCTTGCGTTAAGACGCCGGGGCACTTGCCATTGGACGCAACATTTCAAAAAATATAGGCCATGCAGACTGTCCACTTCATCACGGAAACCACGCCATGACAACCGCAGCAGAGGGCATGGGTGGTGGAACGCCTGTCACCCGCCTCCAAGCCGTCAAATATTTCCTGCTGATCCTTACCCCGCTCTTGATGCTGCTGGCGTTGATCGGCTGGCATTTCCGGCAGATGGAACACGAAAAAACCCATATCGAAATCAAAACCCTCGCCTTCCAACGCCTTGCCGCCGAACAGAAACTGATCCATCAGGAATTCCAAACCATAGCCAACGACCTCCTGACGCTGGCCGAGCAAAATGAAATCCAACTCTTCGCCGACAGCGGCGACCGACATATCCTGGGGCACGTTGCCCGTGAATTCCTCCAACTCGGCAAGAGCACCGGCATTTACGATCAAATCCGCCTGCTCGACGCCGACGGCATGGAACGCACCCGCGTCAACTGCAACCGCGGCGCGCCCGTTGTGGTCGCGGATAACGAGTTGCAAGACAAGAGCGGCCGCTACTATTTCCGCGAAACCATGCAGTTGCCCAAGGGCGGCATTTTTGTCTCACCGATGGATCTGAATATCGAACATGGCGCAATCGAATCCCCACAGAAGCCGGTGATCCGTTTTGGCACCCCGTTTTTCAATTCACGTGGCGAGAAGAAAGGCATCGTCCTGCTCAACTACCAGGCCAGCCGGCTTCTCGCCAGGATGACGGCCGAATCAGACAAGGCCTACGGCGAACTGATGCTCATCAATGCCGATGGCTATTGGCTTTACAGCCCGAACAAGGGCGATGCATGGGGTTTCATGTACGCCGACGGACGAAAACGCGTCTTTGGCAATGCCTTCCCGGAGGCATGGAAAATCATGGCCAACCAGGAAACCGGCAGTTTTTTCACCGCCGACGGCTTTTTCACCTTTCGCCGGATTCATCCCTTTCTTTCCCTGCCGGACAGCCTGTATAACGTTTCCGGTCGGCGACAATCCTACCCATGGACCATCATCAGCCGCGTTACCCCCCAGAAACTCAACATGTTGCGCGGCCGCAACCAGGCTCATTACCTCAAACTCTTCTCCCTGTTTGCGCTGGGCGCGATTCTAAGCGCCCTGCTCTTTACTTGGGCGCTGACCAAACGCAAGGCAGCCGAGCAGGCGGCTTGTACCGCTCGGGAACAGAAAGAGGAGTTCATTCACTGGCGGGCGGAACTGGACGGCGCCCTGACCGGTCTGTCGGCCGACCTGCTCGCGGAGACGTCCCTGGCAGAAATTACCGGCACGGTCATCAACAAATCGCGAACGCTGACCAGGAGCCGTTTCGCCTTTGCCGCCCATATCGATCAGGAAAGCGGCAATCTGGTATGCCCCGTGGCCATCAGCGACATCATCGCCGAATGCCAACTGGCCGACAAGCAGATGATCTTCAACAAATGCGCCGGCCTCTGGGGATGGGTCATTGAAAACCGCGAGTCAATCATAACCAACGATCCGCAGAAAGACCCCCGCGCCATCGGCTTCCCGGCCGGCCACATCGCCATCGAACGGTTTCTGTCCGTGCCGGCGATGATCAACAAGGAACTGGTGGGGATCGTTGCGCTGGCCAACAGCGATCAGGATTACACGGAACGTGACCTCCAGGCGATCGACGGAATGGCGACCCTCTACGCCTTGGCCATCCAGCGCAAACGTACCGAGGAATCCATGCACCGCCTGCTTATGGGTACGGCAGCCGTGACCGGCAGGCAGTTTTTTGACACCATGGTGGAACAACTGGCCAAATGCCTCGGCACCAGATATGTGTTGGTGGGTGAGATACTGCCGGAATCACCAAACAGGGTGACGGGCCTTTCCTTCTGGAACGGAGACGCTCTGGGTGAATCGCTCAGCTACGCCCTTGCCGCCACCCCCTGCGAGGAGGCCCGGCAAAGCGGCTTCTGTCTTTATGAAAAGGATGTTGCCGCCCTGTTCCCGGAAGACAAGGCGCTCGCGGACCTCGGCGCGGAATTCTACGCCGGCATCCCCCTCCGCGACGACAACGGTACGCCCATCGGCATCCTCTGCGCGCTGCACGACGCGCCGCTGCCAAAGATTGCCCATATCAACGAAATATTTCAAATCTTCTCCAACCGGGCCTCCGGCGAAATTGAGCGACAACGGGTGGAAAAATCCCTGGCGCGAGCCAAGGAGGCCGCCGAGATTGCCAACAACGCCAAAAGCCGCTTCCTGGCCAACATGAGCCA
>DHYT01000065.1:0-8938 GCA_002415465.1 Desulfobulbaceae bacterium UBA5123 | reverse complement strand
CATTATCAACGACATCCTCGACCTTGCCAAAATCGAGGCCGGCAAGATGCCGTTCACCAGGATGCCTGCCCATATCGCATCACTCGTGGAGCAGAGTCTGGCCATGATCAAAGCCTTCGCCATGCGGCGCGGGATCACCGTCGACCTCGAAATCGACCCTGCAACGGGAGGGTTAATCATCGACATCGACGAGCGAAAGATCAAACAGGCACTTCTCAACCTGTTGACCAACGCCGTCAAATTCACCCCGGACAACGGACGCATTTCCGTTGCCGCGCATCACCACGGTGAAACCCTTTTGATCAGCGTCGCAGACTCCGGCATCGGGATCGCCGCGGAGGATATAAACCGGATCTTCGAACCGTTCTATCAGGTCAAGAACGAATATCGCGGGAAAACCCCCGGCANNTTCGAGGAATTCAAGCAGGTCGGCAACGACCTGGCACGCCGCGCGGAGGGCACCGGTCTCGGCCTGCCGCTCACGAAAACCCTTGTCGAAATGCATGACGGCACGTTACAAGTTAAAAGTGACGGCAGAGACCAGGGAACCTGCTTTACCATCGCATTGCCAATCAAAGAATCTCGACTAACCGTCTCATAACCCATGCGATGCCAACCCCTCATCGCCACCCGGCCAGTTAAACCGGAGAAGACGAATGTATCCACTTGAACGAAAAATACCGGCCCCCACGGGCGCGGTCCTGGTGGTTGACGACCAGGACTTCAACCTGCGGCTGCTGGAGGCCTTGCTGACCCCCCTGGGCCACAAGGTCCGTTTTGCCGTTGACGGCATCGATTGCCTTGAGAAGGTTCGGGAGGAAAAACCGGACATCATCCTCCTCGACATCATGATGCCCAGAATGGATGGTTTTGAAACCGCCGCCCGCCTCAAAGGAAATCCCGAGACCAAGAATATCCCCGTGGTCATGGTCACCTCGCTCACCGAGGTGGACGAACGGATCAAGGCCCTTGAATGCGGCGCCAACGACTTTCTCTCCAAACCGGTGAACGAACTGGAACTGCGGGCGCGAGTCAACTCGCTGCTGGAGGTCAAGGCGTATCACGACCACATGCAGGATTATCAGAGAAAACTCGAAAGCGAAGTGGCGCGCCGGACCGAGGATCTGCAGAAAGCGTTCGCGGCCATCAAAAGCGCCTCCCTCGAAACCATCTTCCGGTTGGCAAGAGCCGCGGAATTCAAGGATGACGACACCGGCGAGCACATCATCCGCATCGGCCATTTCTCGGCGGCGATCGCCAGACACATGGGGTTGAGTGAACACGAGGTGGAGACCATCCTTTACGCCGCGCCGATGCATGATGTCGGCAAGATAGCCACCCCGGACGCGATTTTGCGAAAAGCCGGTAAGCTCGACGCCGACGAATGGCGAATCATGCAACAGCATGCCCGCCAGGGCGCGCTGATCCTCGAAGGCTCCGATTCGGAACTGCTCCAAATGGCGGAGAGCATCGCCCTCACCCACCATGAGAAATGGGATGGCTCCGGTTATCCGCAAGGGCTGAAGGGCACCGATATTCCCATTGCCGGCCGGATTACCGCCATCGCCGACGTGTTTGACGCCCTGACCTCGAAGCGTCCTTACAAAGAACCTTTTTCACTTCAAAAATCCCTCGACATCATTAGGGAAAGCCGCGGCAGCCATTTCGATCCGCAGGTGGTTGACGCCTTTTTCTCCATCATCGACGTCATCCAGGGCATCAAACTCGAATATCAGAATCGCTGACCACTCACTCCGCGACCGCCGCCGACGGCCATGCCAAATTCCGATGGCGAGCCTCCCTTCTCCTTGACAAGGGCCAGGTTGTCGTAGATAATTACCTGCCTTGGCTTACAATATTACCAAATAACATCGAAACATTACGGTGATACCATGAAAAAGACGCCCATTCGCCCGCAGGATTGCTTCAAGCATTACACCCTTGACCAGGACAAGGTCTGTTCGCCGGTTGAAACCGTCGAGCGATTCAAGGCTCGCCTCAAGGAGGTGAAACTCGACATCCTGAAGGACGTACGCCGCATCGATAACGGCCGCCTCGACATCCCGGTCTACTTCAGCGTCTGCGGCAAGGACGCCTACGATACCATCGGCAACAAGAAACAGATGGGCAAGGGCAGCACCCCCGAGCAATCCAGGGCCAGCGCCTGCATGGAACTCGCGGAGCGGTATAGCTTTTTCAGCTTCAAGAAAAACCCGGACAACTTCATCACCGACACCTACAACAATCTCAAGGCTACCGGCGACCCCCTGTTGCCTCTTGAGAAACTGCTGCAGTCGGTGCATGACGACAACACCAGCGTGGAAACCCTGGAAAAACTTATCGGCGATCTGCCCATCCAGTGGGTATGGGCCACCAATCTGACCCGCGAGGAAGAGGTTCTGGTTCCCTTCAGCTGGTTCTACGCCATCAACGAGTTCAACGGTCCTTCGGCCGGCAACACGTACGAGGAAGCGATTTTACAGGGCGTTTGCGAGATAGTTGAGCGCCATGTCTGCGCGCTGGTCAACCATCACCAGACCAGCACCCCGGCCATCGACCTGGACAGCGTCAAGGATCCCATCTCACAGGAGTTGATTGAAAAATTCCGCAAACACGGGATCAAGCTCTACCTGAACGACTTCACCCTGAACACCGGCATTCCCACGGTGTCCGCCCTGGCCATCGACCCCTCCACCTTTCCGGAAGCCAGCGAAATCGTCTACACCGCGGGCACCACCCCGAGCCCCGAAAAGGCGCTGATCCGGGCGATTACCGAGGTGGCGCAGCTGGCTGGCGATTTCAACAGCAAGGCCAACTACGTGGCGAGCGGCCTTCCCAAACCCCTTAGCATGAACGAGGTGCGCTACCTCACCGAAACCGACACCGTCTCCATTGACACCTTGCCTGACCTTGGCGATGACAACATGCTGGTCGAGATCAAAAACTGCCTGGCCGCGCTCAGGAAGATCGACATGGAGGTCCTGGTGGTCAACACCATGCACGACCAGTTGCAGATCCCCACCATCTACACCATTGTGCCCGGCGCCCACTTCCGAGAACGCTCCATGATCCAGAACGTGGGCCTCTTTGCCGCCAAGCTGGTCACAGAACGGATAACCGATCCGCAGGAGATGGAAACCCGCCTCGTCGCGATGCAGGCAATCCTCCCCCATGCCTACTATCTCGAATTCTACCTGGGCAAGAACCTGCTCGACCAGGGGCGTTACGAGGAGGCCCAGCCACGGCTGGAACGCGCCCTCACCCTTGCCCCTGAGGCAGAGGACATCCCCTATATCTACTCCTTCCTGGGCAGCTGCCTCAAGGACATGGGTCGCTACGAGGAGGCCATCGAGGTCCTCCACAAAGGGACCGCTCTCGATGACGAGCGGCCGGATCTGCACAACATGCTCGGCTTCTGCCACTTCAAGAAGGAGAATTACGAAACCGCCATCGAACACTTCAACCGGGCCGTTGAACTGCATCCGGCGTCGGCCATCGACCACGCCAACCTCGGCGTCAACTACAGCAAGGTCGGCAAGAACGAGGAGGCCATCAGTTCGCTCAGAATTGCCCTGGCCATGGATCCGACCATGGATTTTGCCCGCGAGCATCTTGAAAGGCTGACGGCGGAGGCCAGCTGAATCACGGGCGGAAAATCCTCAACACCTGCCAAGGGACCGCCGCGCTCCCGCCAATTTTCGCTTTGGCAAGCCCCGTAGCGGGCCGAAGACAAAAAAAGGCGCCGCAATCGTAGCACGATGTGCATGATTGCGGCGCCTTAATCATTTCCGTCGCCGACACCAAGAGGTGACGCCAACGCCTGTCCTGGCAATCTTTATCTACAGTTGCGTCACCTGCTTCATGGCAAGGATATAAACCTCACAGTCTCCGCACTGCTTCAATTCTCCACGGGCACAAGCCGTACTGGCGCGTTCCCAGCACGGGATGGTCTGATCCATATAGGCTGAACATTCAGCCCGTTTCTGTTCGTCACACTTCCTAATCTCCCAACAGGGGGTGAGTTCAAGCAACATCTTAATCCCGGGGATGCTGATCCCCTTGTCATGAATCAGATCGCGAATGCAACGGATCCACTCGATATCATCGTTGGAATAATACCTCTTGTTTCCCTGCCGCGCGGGCTTGACCAGCCCTTCTTCCTCGTAGATACGCAAGGTCCGCGGATGAACATCCAGAATCTTGGCCGCTACGCTGATGGGAAAAATTGCATCCTTATTATCAATACCCATTCATCAGTACCATAAAAACAGACATTCCATTGCCCGGTGGAACAACCGCGGCCCCAATTAAGGCAATCGCCCCATACCCATCGGGCAATCCGTCCGAGGCTGCGTCCCGGAGACATATCCTGCGTCTCACATGTTGCAGGTCATACAAACAAGTCTGCGGCGCTTATCATGGCATAATCAGATTCTTATGCTGATAAGCACCGCAAACCGTTTACATATTCAAAATAACTCGTTCCAACCGTAATCGCAAGATTACTGAAGAACTAATTATCTCAGCTTACAACATCATCATTGCGGCTCATCATGGCAGAGGCTGCAATCCTGGCTGATAACTTCGCCCGACGCGGTCTTATGCTCCTCGTCGTGACAGCGCCAGCAACCAAAACCGGCCTCGGCTTCCTGATGACCAAGATGGCTCTTGTAGGTGCCCCAAGCAACATTCATGTTGGGCCAGACGTTGCCAAGATATGCATCAAGAAGGAAATCTGCCGCATTGAGGATATCGCCCTTGTACTTATCAGCCTGCTGCTGGCTACGCTTCGCCTGCAGCGCAAGCAGATCATCAGCCATCATCGATGCTGCCTCGTCGCGGCTGGCGTAATTTTTGGTGATGACCGCAAGACTGTCTTCCCGGATGCCGGGGATATCGGAATTGATTTTCTTGCTCAGCAAGCCGAAGTCAACCCGATCCTCAGGACGGTCATAGGTATGGGTCGGCCGGTTATGACAATCGATGCAGTCCATGGTACGCCATTCACCTGCATAGCCTTCCTGAACCTCGACATCATCCTTGACGAATTCCTGCTCGCTGCCGTCCGGACGACGAACCTGCACGCGGGCAATCTGGGAACGCTTTTCATCGGTTGCGAAATAACGAACCTGCACATTCTTACTGACGTGCCAGTGAATACCCTCAAATACGTCTGTCTTCGGATTCCNNCGGCCGCCAATGTGGAGAGAAATCTCGGTGGTCTCCGGGGTGCTCTGGTTCTCGTTGGTGAAGTGGTTGAAAATTTTAACCTTCTTGCCATGGAACTTGTCCGGCCAATGGCAATGTTCACAAGTATCACGCGCCGGACGCAGATGCGTCACCGGGGCGGGAATCGGCCGGCTGAAGCTTCCGGTCATAACGGCAACGACCTGCCGCAGACCGGAAATCTTGGCCTGAACAAACCACTCGGCGCCGGGGCCGATATGACACTCGACACATGCTACCTTGGCATGGGCGGAACGCTGATACACCGTATACTCGGGGGCCATAACCTCATGACAAACCATGCCGCAGAAGTAGGGTGAATCGGTGAAATGGTACCCCTCGTAACCGATGACCGCCAGAATGACGAAGTTGATAACGGTCAGAACAATAAACCCGATCACGAAACGACGATGCTTATGATCGCTGAGGTTAACAACCAGATGCTCCTTGGGCACACCGAACTTGTGCCATTCGCGGCGACGAAGGTACGCGGCGAGGGGAATCAACAGCAGACCGGTGATCATACCGCCGGGAAGGATCATATAGGTCAGGATCGCGGCATAAGGCTTATCGACCAGGCCAAGAACATCGATTACCAGACCGACCAGCATCAGGGTGATACTGACCGTGGTGATGACAACCCCCATCAGGCCGAGCGGCGTGCGCCACATACCTCGGATAATGTGGCCCCAGGCGGTCCGTTGCGATTGCCCCGTGGCGCCACCGGGAGTATTGTTGTTCTCCGTGTTACTCATTTTTCTTTCCTCCTCGTAAATCATTTACATTTCCCCAACTCTGCTGGGGATCCAATTTGAGTGTAAAACCGGCCGCCAACCACGACAGCCATTCTCCTTAGCTTCTCTCTTATTCCTTCCGCAACAGATGGATGATATCGCCGGCGGGCACACCCTCCGCCAAGACGATATGGCATGCATCGCAATCGTTGGTGATCGTCACGCCGTCGACGGTTCGATGATGCCCATCATGGCACCTGAAACAACCGGCATCGCCGTCATGTCCGAGGAAACTGTCATAGGTGGCCCAACCAACCTTCATATCCGGGAATACATTCTCGCGATACGCCTCAAAAATACCCTGCGAGGCCTTTTCAAGGCGTTGCTTTTCTTTTGTCAGCAACTCCGGATAGTGCTCCCCATACCAAGTCCGCAGGTAGCGATCGATCCCTACCCGCGCCTCATCATAGGTCGCATAGGGCTGCTTGACGGCCTCAAGCCCAATTTTTTTGATGAACGGCAGCGAAACCGAAATAACCCCAGCCAACATCTTCCGGTCAAGCGCTTCCTCGGGGCTCAAAAAAACGTGCGTCGGCCGGTTATGACAGTCGACACAATCCATGACCCGCAACTCCCCGCCCCCGGCGAATTTCCCATCACCGGCGGCATACACGACCTCCGAGCCATCAGGTTTCTGTAGACGGACCTCGCTGATCTCCTTGCGCGATTTGTCGATTGAGCGATAGAGCAATCTGTTTTCAGAGGCGACGTGCCAATGGATGCCATGGGCCTGCCCGCCACGGTACACGCCGCCGGAACCGACCTTCATCAGCAATACGGTCTGAATATGCGAATTCTGCTCATCGGCAAGATATCGGTCCTTCACATACAGCTTTTCACCATGGAATTTCTCAGGCAGATGGCACTGCTCACAGCTTTCCCGCGTCGGGCGCAAATGCGTGGCCGGCGCCTGAATGGGACGAGGATAGGTGTTGAAAACAACGGCAAATATCTGCCTGATGCCAGAAAGTTTCGTGCCGGCCGACCAGCCGCCCTGTTGCTCGAAATGGCAGGCAACGCAGGCTACCCGCGAATGCGGCGAATTCTGATAGGTAGTAAATTGCGGTTCCATCACCGAGTGACAGAACTGCCCGCAAAAACTCGTTGAATCGGTGTAATGGAAACTGGTGTAGGAGATGAGACCCACCACAAAGATGGTTACCAGGGTCAGGGAGGTAACCATGATCAACAACCGCCGGACACGGGAAATCCGCCCCGGCTTGGCAAGCTGTTCCTTTATATATTCATAGGCGAAAAGGCCGATATCCTCATCAGCCTTGCCGGTAAAAAGGCCGATACAGAGCATCACCAATCCGACAATAAAGAGCGGACCAAGAACGGCGTAATTGATGAAGCTGAAATAGGGATTGCTGACCACTCCCTGCATGTCGAGAATGGTAAACACCACCAGCACCGGCAACGTGACCACGGACAATATCGTCCCCAGCACGGCCAGCCGGCTCCGAAAAACACCCTTGGCAAGATCTTTGAAAATCCGTCGCATCACAACGTACCCTCAAAAAAAGTTATGGCGGTATGTCCCCGCCATACATTAATAAATTCCGCGCTACAGTAATCGGAATCAGCCTTGATCTCAACAAAAAAACTACATGAAAAAGATAGTATCTTGGCAAACAGCAAAGCCAAGATTCCCGCCAGATATAATTGTCAAATACACAACACACCCTATCAATCAGGTAGTCGTAACAACCCGAGCAAACATTTCCTTATTCCCATGGTTGCAACGGGCAATGGAATCAAGCGTGGCGTGCCGTCAGGCCAGAGCAAACGGGATCTTTCTGGTGAAAACTAACCAAGCGTCAAGCCACCGGTCCGGAGAGCCGCCCGCTTCTTTTCAGAACAGTTCCAGATAATTTCCATTTCCTCGCTGTCAAGCATCTCCGACTGGAGCAGGATCTCGGCGAGATCGCGCAGCATGTCCTCTTCCTGCTTGATGATTGCAGAGGCCTCGGCGTAACAGGATTCGACCAGCCGGCGCACCTCCTGGTCGATCATTCGGGCGGTGTCGACGCTGTAGGCCGACTTCACGCCGTATTCGCCAAGAAAACCCGATTCCGCCTTGGCATAGGCCAGGGGACCCGCGACTTCGCTCATCCCCCATCGGCACACCATCTTCTCGGCGATATCCGTGGCAAGGGCGATGTCCTCCTCAGCCCCTGTGGTCTGCTGGCCGAGGATCAATTCTTCGGCAGCACGCCCACCGAAAAGGATTGTTATCCTGGCACGGAGATACTGTATGGAATAGGCATGCTGGTCGGAGAGGGGAACCTGCTGCGTATGCCCCATCGCCCGACCTTGCGGGATAATCGTGATCTTGTGCAGCGGATCGGCGGCGGGGAGATTTTTGGCGATAATGGCGTGTCCGGCCTCATGATACGCCATGGGCCGCCGATCCGCCTCGCTGATGACCTGGCCCTTGCGCTGCACCCCCATCAACATCCGGTCCTTGGCGGCGTCAAAATCTCGCTCATCAACGGTTTCCTTGCCGTTCCTGGCGGCAATCAACGCCGCCTCGTTGACAAGATTAGCCAGCTGCGCGCCGGTAAAGCCAGGGGTCGCCTTGGCGATATCGTGCAAATCGGTGCCGGCGGCCAAGACAAGTTTCCGGGCATGAACCTCCAGGATTCGCTGACGGCCCTTGACGTCTGGGGGAAGGATATGCACCTGGCGGTCAAAGCGACCGGGGCGGAGCAGCGCCGGGTCAAGGATATCCGGACGATTGGTCGCGGCAAGAATGATAATGGTGTCCTCGCCGCCAAATCCATCCATCTCGACAAGCAGGGCGTTCAGGGTCTGCGCGCGTTCTTCGGCCCCGCCGACATTCCCGCCGCCAGCGCGATGACCGCCCACCGCATCGATTTCATCAATAAAAACAATACAGGGCGTACTCTTCTTCG
>DHYT01000106.1 GCA_002415465.1 Desulfobulbaceae bacterium UBA5123 | reverse complement strand
GCAGGCGGTGATCACCCAGTTCGGCCGACCGGTGGGGGCGCCGATCACCGAGGCCGGCCTCCATTTCAAGACCCCCTTCATCCAGGACGCCACCTTCTTTGAAAAACGGGTCCTGATCTGGGACGGCGATCCCAACCAGATCCCCACCAACGATAAAACCTTCGTCTATCTGGATGTGACGGCGCGCTGGCGGATTGCCGACCCGCTGCTCTTCCTGCAGGCGGTGAACAACGTCACCCGCGCGCAATCGATCCTCGATGATATCATCGACGGCACCGTGCGCGATCTGGTCAACAAGAATGATCTGGTGGAGATCATCCGCAGTTCCGACTGGGCCGGCGCGGCGATGACCGGCGGCGATCCGCGGCAGGAGCGGAAGCCGACCCAGTTCGGCCGCGACAAGATCGAGGCCATGATCCACCAGGCGGCTTCAAAGGTTACCCCCCAGTACGGCATCGAGTTGGTTGACGTGATGTTCAAGCGGGTCAACTATATCGACACCGTGCAGCGCAAGGTCTATGACCGGATGATTTCCGAACGCAAGCGGATCGCCGCCGAGAAGCGGTCGTTGGGCGAGGGGCAGAAGGCGGAGATCATGGGCAAGGTGCAGCGGGAGTTGAAGGAGATCACCTCCGCCGCTACCCGCGAGGCGCAGGAGATCAAGGGCAAGGCCGACGCCGAGGCGACCCGCCTCTATGCCGAGGCGTACAGCAAGGACCCGGAGTTCTATTCCTTTTACAAGACCCTGGAGAGCTACCAGAGTTCCCTGGGCGACAACACCCGGATGATCATTTCCTCTGATTCCCAGTTCTACAAGTATCTGGATTCCAGCCGTTAGTGCGCGGACGCTGGCCCGTCGTCGCCCGTGGCCGGGTAGGCGGGCCGGTGTGTGCCGCTGTCGTAAGGGATACGGCCCTTCTTTTTGAGTTTTTCCTCCAAGGCGGCCAGTTCGCGTTCGCCCAGCAGGTGGTCGCGGTCGAGCTGTTCAAAGCGGCAGTGGCACCCGGTGAGCTGGCCGCCGCACCATGGGCAGATCTCCACCGGGCAGCCGAGGATATGTTCCTCGCCGTCCGCCGCCGCGCATGCCGGGCAAAGCTCCTCGTCATGGGGGGCCGGGATGTGCAGCGGGAAGGCGGTGATCGCCGCGGTCTTCTTCAGCAAAGCCTCCCTGCTCCCCAGTTCGAAAAACGCCCGAACCTCCTCGTCCCAGATGCCCTCCTTGCGGTCGCCGAGGAATTCGGCCTTGTCGGCGGTGGCCAGGTAGAAGTAGGTGGAGTGAAAGGTGACGGCGGCGAGGAGAAACGCCCCTTGCCGTCGCGCCAGCAGTCGCAGTTCGCGGACACCGTCGTCAAGGCCCTCCGGCAGGTAGCTGTAGAAGGCGTGCAGCAGGTTGGCGGCGACGGTGTCGCTCTGGTAGCGGTCCAGCAGTTGCCGGGCCTCGCGCATCTGTTCGGCCGGGACCGCGTACTGCATCAAGAGGATGATCGCTTCTTTCCGTTGGGCAAGGGTCTGGGTGGTCATATGCTTGGTCGTGTGGAGGTGTCGGCGCTTGCGCGGCTGTTTGCCGTGATCGCCGCGATCCAGCGGCCGGTTTCGGCGGTGATGTCCTCGGCCTGGGTGAGGGCGGTGACCACCGCGATCCGGCGGGCGCCGGCCTGGGTCAGTTCCCGGAGATGGTGAAACTTGATGCCGCCCATGACCGTGAACGGCAGGTCGCAGCGGGCGGCAAAGGCGGCAATCGCTTCCGGCCCCAGGAAGGCGGTGAGTTTTTTCTTGGTCTGGGTGGGGTAGATCGGGCCGATGTTGAAGTAGGAGGCGCCGCGTTCCCTGGCGCTGGCCGCTTGCGCCTCGGTGTTGGCCGAGACGCCGATGATCAGGTCCGGCGCCAGCGCGCGCGCCGCCTCGGCCGGCAGGTCGCCGTTGCCCAGGTGGATGCCGTCCGCGCCCACCGCCATGGCGATGTCCAGCCGGTTGTTGACGATCAGGAGGGCGCCCACCGCCGTGGTCTTGCGGCGGAACAGGAGGGCCTTCTCGTACAGGACCCGGTCGGTTGCTTCCTTGTCGCGGAGTTGGACGATGCGGGCGCCGCCGGCCAGCACGCTGTCCAGCCACTGCGCATCGCTGCGGCCGTTGGCGAGGGCTTCGCAGGAAACCGGATAGAGGGTCACCTCGCGCAAAAAGATATCCATCCGCTGGCGGAGGAGGGGGCTTTCGTTCATCTTGGGATCACCGGGGGAGAAGGTGCTGGGGACTTGCCTCAAAAGTTTATTTCATTTATAGTACCCGATTTGTAATTATATTTCACGCCGGCTTTCCGGGGGCCTTTTCGTTTTTGGGCGGTCTCGGAAAAAGGTTCGTACAGGCGGCGGGCAAGGTTTAAAGGATAAATTATGAGCGATACGCAGACGGATAGGAAGGCAAGAATCGAGCTGGACGGCAAGGTGTTTGAACTGCCGATCATCGAAGGGGTGGAGGGCGAGAAGGCCATCGACATCCGTTCGCTGCGGGCGCAGACCGGCTATGTCACCCTTGACTCGGGGTATATGAACACCGGCTCCTGCCGGAGCGGCATCACCTTTCTCGACGGCGAACGGGGGGTGTTGCAGTACCGCGGCTATGCCATTGAAGAGCTGGCCGAGCACTGCACCTTTGTTGAGGTTGCCTATCTGCTGGTACACGGAAACCTGCCCACCCCAGCCCAGCTGCGGAATTTCAGTGAGATGCTCGGCCGGTTCGCCATGATCCATGAGGACATGGTTCATTTCTTCGACCGTTTCCCGCCCTACGCCTCGCCCATGTCCATCCTTTCCTCCATGGTCAATTCGCTCTGTAATTTCTATCCGGAGATGACCGAGAATCCGCTGGACAACATCGATGCCATGGCGGCCCGCCTTCTCTCCAAGGTGCGGACCATCGCCGCTTTTTCCTATAAAAAATCCATGGGCCACCCGGTGGTCTATCCCCGGCACGACCTTTCCTACTGCGCCAACTTCCTGAACATGATGTTCGATTCGCCGGTGGCGCCCTATGAGATCAACGACAAGGTGGTGGCGGCCCTGAACAAGCTGCTTATCCTGCACGGCGACCATGAGCAGAACTGCTCCACCTCCACGGTGCGGTTGGTGGGCAGCGCCAGGGTCAACCTCTACGCCTCCATCTCGGCCGGGATCAGCGCCCTGTGGGGGCCGCTGCACGGCGGCGCCAA
>DHYT01000182.1:29432-35959 GCA_002415465.1 Desulfobulbaceae bacterium UBA5123 | reverse complement strand
TCTTGTGGCGCCGGGCCCAGTCTCGGATAATCTTGGCCTGCAAGGCGGTCTTCGAATCCTTGGAGGGGGTGACATGGTCGATGACCACCTTGATCTTGTTGGGATCAAAAACCCGATCCATGCCCCGCGCCTCGAGATCGGTGACGGCGATGGGGGTGGTGATCTCGTGNNACGGCAGATGGCGCCCGGATATATCGTCTTCGTTGGCAAACACCGGGCGCGTCAGAGACGCGCTCCGTTAAAACATGATCTTTTATCCATCCTGGCCGCCGAGGTCAAATAAAAAATTTCCCCTCCGCGCCTGATTGCGGATTCCATCCCGGCTGGAAAAACAAGAGCCATTGCAAACCGCTTGCGACAGCGAGACCAACCCGAGATGCCGCGTTCGGTCCGGGAAGACCCTCCAGCCGTGGCAACTTTCCCCATCGCCACTCAATTTTCATTTGACGCCCGTTTCAAGAACGAATAAATTCAATAAATTATTACTGGTTTATCCAATAGAACAGACCTTTCCAGCCCAACAAACCTCATCCTCCCAATCCCCGCTTCGTCCCGAAGGCACCGGAACAGGTGAAGATGCAGGTTGCTAGCCGTTAAAACCACGAGAAGAGACCATGTCCCGGACTGACAACGCGCGCCCACAACATCAGCCCAGCCGACAGGCAACCATTGATCTCATTCTCGAAATCGCCGCTGCCGACTATCCGGCCGCCACGGATAGAACCCGACAACTCTTTACCGACTTGACCGCCCTCTTTGCCGGACAATGGGAGAGCCACGAACCCTGCCAGGTCGGCTACCACACCCTCGACCACGCCCTCGACGTATCGCTTGCCACCGCCCGGATGATCGCGGGCTGGAAGAAATCCCCCGGCAACGATCCCCTCCCGGAACAACTCTTCCTGAGCGGGATTGCGGCGGCGGCCTTCCATGATGCCGGCTTCATGAAGGACAAGGGCGACGGGAAGGGCAACGGCGGCAAATACACCTACACCCATGTGCCCCGCAGCATGACCATCGCCGAGTCATACCTTACCGCGCAGGGCTGCCCCCCAAAAACCATTGCGCTCGCCGCCAAGGCGANNCCGGCCTCTTCGGCAGCCGGGAGGAAGAAGCGGTCGCCTGCATGGTCGCCACCGCCGATCTGGTCGCCCAGATGGCCGACATCGACTACATGAAACGGATCAACAATCTCTTTCATGAATTCGAGGAGGCGTATGCCTTCGAGGGCCGCGACGCCCTCTCCGCGCGCGGCATCTTCATCTTCAACTCCGCCCAGGAAATGATCGACGGCACCATCGGCTTCTATGAGAACTTCGTCCTGCCCCGCCTGAAGGATCTCGGCCGGATGGACCGCTACCTCATCACCTTCTTCGGCGAGGGACGAAACCTCTACTTTGAAAACATCACCGCCAACCTCACCGCCCACCTGATCGGCAAGGCCGGCCAGCGCCGCCGCCTGGGCGAAATCCTCGAAGAGCTCGGGGTGGTGAGCGGCGAGAAGATCAAGCAGGCGCTCGGACAGCAACGCAGCAACGGCAGCCGCTCCCGGCTGGAACCACTACAGCTGAACAACTTGCTCCTGCAATGGGTTACCCAGCAACTGCCGCAAAAGGGCCTCGGCGACATCCTCATCGAGATGAAGGCCATCTCGCCCGCCGACCTGCGCAAGGGGTTGCTCTCGCAGTTCCTGCCGCCGGATCTCGCCGACCACCTCACCGGCCGGGAATGGCGCTGCCTGCTTGAAATCTCGCTGCTTCTCCAGCACATCCACATCAACCCCTGGTTGCTCGGCCAGGTGATGGAGATGACCACCGATCTGCTTGCCTGCGAGGCCAGCACCATCCTCCTTGCCAGCCCCGACCGGCAAGGGCTGGTGGTGATGTTGCCCAGCGGCTTGAACAAGAATATGCAACGCGGCGACATCATCCCCGTTGACAAAGGCCTTGAGGGTTGGGTATTCAGCCACGACCGGCCGGCCCTTATTTCCGACAAACAGCTTGAGGCGCCTGTCGGCTGCGAATCAGGCTCGGCCATGGCCGTCCCCCTCTATCTCTCCGGCGCCTGCCTCGGGGTGGTGGAGCTGTTCAACAAGCGTCAAGCCGACTTTAATGAACATGATTTGAGAATTTTGGTTCTGCTGGCGGGAATGATCGGCTCCACCCTTGAGATCGTCGTCAGCCATACCGCCTGCGGTTGATCATCCCCTGCCCGCCCCACCCGCTTACGGAGCCGCCCACTTGATCGCACCAAAGCACCTGCCGCCCGCACTCCTGCTCCTCTGCTTCCTGCTTGGCCAGCCACTTTGCCTGGTCGCGCCGGCGCTGGCCGCGCACGGGATCTCCATTGACGGCGCCCTCAAGTATCCGGCCGGCTTCAGACAGTTCGACTACTCCGACGCCAAGGCAAAAAAAGGCGGCAATCTCGTCCTGCACGGCCTGGGCAGCTTTGACAAGATGAACCCCTTCACCCTCAAGGGTTCCGAACCGGAAGGGCTGAACCTGCTGGTCTTTGAAACCCTCGCCACCCCGAGCCTTGACGAACCCTTTGCCGCCTACGGCCTTATCGCCAGGGATATCGACCTTGCCGCCGACAAACTGTCGGTTACCTACACCATCGATGAGCGGGCGCGGTTCTCCGACGGCGCCCCGGTTACCCCGGCGGATGTCAAGTTTTCCCTGGATACCCTCAAGAGCGCGGCGGCGCACCCCTTCTACCAGTCCTATTTTCAGGACATCAGTCACGCCGAGGTGCTGGACGCGCACCGGGTCCGTTTTCGCTTTGCCCGCCGCAACCGCGAACTGCACATGATCGCGAGCGGCATGCCGGTTTTCTCAAAAAAATTCTACGCCAGGCACCCCTTCGACGCCGCCACCATGACCCCGCCCGTCGGTTCCGGTCCCTACCTCGTTGCCGAGGTGAATCCGGGCAAATCCATCACCTACCGCCGCAACCCCGATTACTGGGGCCGCGATCTCAACGTCCGCCGCAACATGTTCAACTTCGACCGGATCACCTACAAGTACTACAAGGATCAGATCGTCTCGGTGGAGGCCTTCAAGGCCCATGACTTCGATTTCATGGATATCAATATCGCCAAGCAGTGGGCCCGTGACCTGGTCGGGCCCAAGTTTGACAGCGGGAAGATCATCAAGGAATACNNATCGTCAAGGCCCTCCTCCCCCACCACAACGACGCCGGCATGCAGGGTTTTGTCATGAACACCCGGCGGCCTCTGTTCAAAGACCGGCGGGGGCGTGAGGCCCTGGGTCTTGCCTTTGACTTCGAATGGACCAACTCGACCCTTTTCTTTGGCCAGTACACCCGCTGCAACAGCTTCTTCAGCAACTCCCCGCTGGCTGCGCAAGGGTTGCCGACCGGCCTCGAACTCGACTACCTGACCCCGTTCAAGGGGCAGCTGCCGGGCGACGTGTTCACCAAACCGCTGATCCCCCCTGCCACCACCCCGCCCGGCTCCCTGCGCGGCAACCTGCGCCAGGCAAAAAAACTCCTCGCCGAGGCGGGCTGGACCATCAAGAACGGCGTGCTGGTCAACCGCGAGGGGGCGGCCTTCAACTTCGACATCATGCTCGTTTCGCCGTCGTTTGAGCGGGTCATCGCCCCCTATGCGCAAAACCTCGCCAAACTGGGCATCACCGCCACCTACCGGACCATCGACCCGGCCCTCTATCTCCGGCGCATCAACAGCTTCGACTTCGACATGACCGTCAACGTCTTCGGCCAGTCGCAGTCGCCGGGCAACGAGCAGCGCGACTACTGGCATTCGTCAACCGCCGACCGGGAGGGCTCCCGCAACATCATCGGCATCAAGAACCCGGCGGTGGACAGCCTGGTCGACCGGATCATCTACGCCGAACGGCAGGAGGAGATCACCGCCGCCTGCCGCGCCCTGGACCGGGTCCTCTGGCATAACCACTTCGTGGTGCCGAACTGGTACCTCTCCAGGCACCGGGTCGCCTACTGGAACATCTTTGCCCAGCCCAAAACCCTGCCCCTCTACTACAGTCCCGATCAGGCCCTGATGACCTGGTGGCTGAAATAGGACATTCGTAAATGGCCGCCTATATCCTCCGCCGCATCCTGCTGATGATCCCCACCCTGATCGGGATCATGCTGATCACCTTCACCGTCACCCAGTTCGTGCCGGGCGGCCCGGTGGAGCGGATGCTCGCCCAGTTGAAGGGACATGGCGGCAGCGGCGGCGGCGAGGTGCGCGTCTCCACCGCCGCCGATCTCTATCAGGGCGACAAGGGGCTTGATCCGGAACGGGTCGAGCAGCTCAAAAAGCTCTACGGCTTCGACAAGCCGCCGGTGGAGCGGTTTGTGCGGATGATGAAGAACTATCTGCTCTTCGACTTCGGCGAATCCTACTACCACCACCAGAGCGTGGTGGATCTGGTGATCTCCAAGCTGCCGGTGTCGATGTCGCTTGGGCTGTGGTCGTTTCTGATCGTCTACGCCACCTGCATCCCGCTGGGCATCGCCAAGGCGGTGCAGGACGGCTCCCGCTTCGATGTCGCCACCAGCACCTTTATCCTCATCGGCTACGCCATCCCCGGCTTCGTGCTCGCCATCGCCCTCATCGTCCTCTTCGGCGGCGGCAGCTTCTGGAACATCTTCCCGCTGCGCGGCCTGGTTTCCGACAACTGGAGCGAGCTTGCCCTTCTCGACAAGGTTCTCGACTACCTCTGGCACATGGTGCTGCCGATCATCTCAAGCACCGTCGGCAGCCTGGCGGTGATGACCCTGCTCACCAAGAACAGCTTCCTTGAGGAGATCCACAAGCAGTACGTACTCACCGCCAGGGCCAAGGGGCTTGAAGAGGGCCGGGTTCTCTACCGCCATATCTTCAGAAACGCCATCATCCCCATCATCACCGGCTTTCCCGGCTCCTTCATCACCGCCTTCTTCACCGGCAGCCTGCTCATCGAGACGATCTTTTCCCTGGACGGGATGGGGCTTCTCGCCTACGAGTCGATCCTGAACCGCGACTACCCGGTGGTGCTGGGCACCCTCTACTTCTTCACCATCATCGGCCTCATCTCACGGCTGCTTTCGGATTTAAGCTACGTGGTGGTGGACCCCCGGATCACCTTCGACAGCATGGAGTCGCAGTGATGGCAAGGCAGCACAACAGCCACTGGCAGCGGCGCTGGCGCAGGTTCAAGCAGAACCGGCGCGGCTACTACAGCCTGATCCTTTTCTCCATCCTCTTTGCCTTGAGCCTCTCGGCCGAACTGCTCAGCAACGACAAGCCGTTTCTGCTCTCCTATAACGGCGAGCTGTATACGCCGATCATCAAGGTCTATCCGGAAACCGTCTTTGGCGGCGATTTCGCCACCGAGGCCGATTACCGCGACCCCTACATCCTCAACAAGATCACCCGAAACGGCAACTGGGCGCTCTTTCCGCCCAATCCGCACTCCTATGCCTCCATCAACACCCAGCTCAACGTGCCGGTCCCCTCCGCCCCCACCGAGGTCAACCTCCTCGGCACCGACGACCGGGGCCGGGACGTGCTGGCGCGGCTGATCTACGGCTTTCGCCTCTCGGTGCTCTTCGGCATGGCCCTGACCATTATCGGCACCATGGTCGGGATCGTCGCCGGCGCGGTGCAGGGCTATTTCGGGGGAAAGACCGATCTCGCCATCCAGCGCTTCATCGAGATATGGAGCGCCATGCCGGAGCTCTACCTGCTGATCATCTTCGCGGCGATCTTTAAACCGAGCATCGCCCTGCTGTTGATATTGCTGTCGCTGTTCGGCTGGATGGGGTTGTCCGACTACGTACGGGCGGAGTTCCTGAAAGGACGCAACCTCGATTACATCAAGGCGGCAAAGGCCCTGGGGGTGGGCAATGCCACCATCATGTGGCGGCATCTGCTGCCCAACGGCATGACCCCGGTGATCACCTTTCTGCCCTTCCGGATGTCCGGCTCGATCCTGGCGCTCACCAGCCTTGATTTCCTGGGCCTTGGCGTGCCGCCGCCGACCCCGTCGCTGGGCGAACTGCTGGCGCAGGGGAAAAGCAATATCGAGGCGTGGTGGCTGTCGCTCTCGACCTTCGTGGTCCTGGTCGGCACCCTGGTGCTCCTGATCTTCATCGGCGAGGCCCTGCGCGAGGCCTTTGACCCCAGAAAGGTAAAAGACCAGGACTGAGGTGCGAGGTTTGAGGGTACAACCCCTCAAGTCGCTCCCCTATAACAGAGGCCATACAAGAAAAATGCTGCTTGAACTGAAAAACCTTACCGTCAACTTCGCCACCGAGGCCGGCCCCGAGCAGGTCCTCGACCGGGTCTCCTTCGCCATCGGCGAGGGGGAAACCATGGCCCTGGTCGGCGAATCGGGCTCCGGCAAGTCGGTGACCGCGCTGTCGATCCTCCGCCTGCTGGAAACCGTTGCCCAGGTCCGCTACGACGGCGAGATCCTCTTCGCGGGGCAGGACGTCCTGCAGCTTGCCGAACCGGCCCTGCGCAAGATTCGCGGCAACCGCATCGCCATGATCTT
>DHYT01000182.1:0-29319 GCA_002415465.1 Desulfobulbaceae bacterium UBA5123 | reverse complement strand
ATCCAGGCCCAGATCCTGGAGCTGATCAAGGATGTCCAGCAGGAGCTCAAGATGGCGGTGCTGCTGATCACCCACGACCTCAACATGGTGCGGAAGATCGCCTCCACCGTGCAGATCATGCACCGGGGAAGGATCGTCGAGCAGGGCCCCACCGAGACGGTGATGAACAGTCCGCGGGACCCGTACACCATCAAACTGCTGGAGAGCGTACCAAAGGGGGAGGCGGGGGCCAAGGAAGAGCGGCCGGTGATGCTTGAGGTGCGCGACCTCAAATGCCACTTCCCGATCAAGGCCGGTTTCCTGAAACGGACGGTGGGCACGATCAAGGCGGTGGACGGGGTCGATCTCACCGTCCGCGAGGGCACCACCTACGGGATTGTCGGCGAATCCGGCTCCGGCAAAACGACGCTTGGCATGTGCATCCTGCGCCTTACCGGCTGCCGGGGCGATATCGTCTATCAGGGCCGGGATCTGCTGGCCTGTTCAAATCGGGAGATGCGGCCGCTCCGCAAGGAGCTGCAGGTGGTCTTCCAAGACCCCTTTTCCTCGCTGTCGCCACGGCTGACCATCGAACAGATCATCGCCGAGGGGTTACAGGTCCACGGGATCGGCGGCAGCCGCGCCGAACGGAGGAAAATCGTCGAGGAAACCCTGGTGGAGGTGGGGCTCGACCCGGCCATGGCCGACCGCTACCCCCACGAATTCTCAGGCGGCCAGCGGCAGCGGATCGCCATCGGCCGCGCCGTGGCCCTGCGTCCGAAACTGGTGGTGCTTGACGAACCGACCAGCGCCCTCGACATGACCGTGCAGGCCCAGATCATCGCGCTCCTGAAACGGCTGCAGGAAAGCCACCGGATGACCTACCTCTTCATCTCCCACGACCTCCGCACCGTCCGCGCCCTGGCCGACGAGATCGCGGTGATGCAGAACGGCCGCATCGTCGAGGCAGGCCCGGCCCGCCAGCTCTTCACATCCCCGCAACACCCCTACACCAAGACCCTGTTTGCCGCCGCCTTCGATCTGACGGTGGCCGGTTGACCGCCCCCGCCTGCCCTGTCGGCTCCTAACGATGTCGCTCGGCGATGGCGGTGAACATGCGCACCAGCCCGGCGCAGAGGGTGAAGATGGCCTTGATGTGGAGGTTTGTGCCGCAACAGCGGTCGAAGAATATGGTGAGCCTGGAGGGGAGATCGTCCTCCGCCCCCTGATAGCAGATGAGGATGGGGGCCCTGGGCAGCGGATGAAGAAGAACGGCGATATCGGCCTCGTACCATTCGATGGTCTTGCCCATGAAGAGATCGACGATATCCCCGAAAAGCCCCTGGTTGACATCGGCGAGGAGCCGCAACGGCTCCTCGCAGCGGCTTCGGAACAACGGCTGCCACTCGATGCCGCCCTGAAACTCCCGAAACGAGACCCATTGGCCGGTGATCTCGGCGTGGGTCGGGTTGGTGATATAGGAGAGCAGCGGCGCCCGCACCCAGGAGATGACATGGCACTCGGAGGTGATCCCACCCTTGGCGTCGACAACGAAATCCTTGCCCAGGGAGTTGACGACGAGCCGATTGCCCCTCACCGTGGCTCCGATCTGCGGGGCCACCACGGAAAAATCGATGGAATCCATCTTACGCAGCAGCCTGTCGATGAATTCGGCCTGTTCAACCTCCCCCTCTTCGCGACGCCGGGGCCCCACCGGCAACCCCCGGCGCAGTTCGGTGGCAAGTTGCGGGCATCCCTGAAGGCCTTTCCGCCCGGCCGCCACCTCGGCGGCAAAGGCCAGGCACGACGGCAACTGGCATAGCCCGCAGTTGGTTTTTGGCAGCAGCTTGTAAACCCTTAACGGATTCCCGGCGAGCTCGTCCACAACACCCTCATCCTTCGACTTTTCCGTCTCGTGCAACAAGAAGGCCGCCAATCGGGGTCCCCCGACGTGCGGCCTTAGCAATCACAGCATCGCGATCCCGAACGATCAGTCGTCGAAATCGCCGGCAGGTCCCTTATCGGTGTCGAGGCTTGCGGCCCTGGCAACGATCTTATCACCGGTCCAGTCGGCCGGGTCTTCGATGCGCGACCCCTTGGGGCCCATGTCATGGGAGCCGGCGGCCAGAATCGCCTCCACCGCATGGACGGCCGTGCCTTCGGCGTTGAAAACGTTAACCAGCAACTCGTAAACGAAATCCTCCACCCGCTTGATCATCCGCTCGCGAATGGGCTGGGGCTGCCCCATCAGTCTGGTCTCGAAGGGGAGGTTCAAGCTCTTGTAGTTGCCGCCCTTCCAGCCGCGTTCGTCGGCGTAGGCGACCATCTGCTGCCACATCGCCTCGGTGACCCCCGCCTCCGGCACCTTCTTGAAGTTGCCGTCGCCGTCGAGGATGGCGTTGCCGTAATCGTTCACCTCAAGCCCCCAGGAGATCATCTGCAGGGCGGTGGCGACGTTGGCCTTGGTGGTGCGGGTCTGCTGGGCGATCTCGCGCAACCTCTCGGAGCTGTTGCCGGAGGTGCCGTGCTGGGCGCCGGAAACCTTGTAGGGGGCCAGCGCCTCGTGGATCTCGGCGGTGAGCCCGACCTGAATGCCCTGGCCGCTGGCCTCGATGCCATGGGTGGTGCCGTTGTTAAGCGCGATCCAGTCGGCGAAGATGCCATGGGCGTTGAGGCCCCGGATCAGGAACAACGCCTCGGCCGAGGAGGAAAGCCCCTGCGAGCCCTTGATCTCGCCCACCTCGGTTTCAAGCCCGGCCCAGGCCGGCACCAGTTGCGCCAGGGCCAGGTTGGTGAGGAGGTTCTTGTCGTCGGGCATGTGGGAGGCGTCGATGGCGATGGAGGTGATCCCGGCCTCGAAGAGGGTGGGGATTTCCACCTTGGCGAAATCGATGTCGCTCTCCTTCTTCAGGCCGTAATGATCGGCATGGATGGCCACCGGGATGGTGATCCCCATCTCGTTGCAGGCGGCATCGACCTGGCGGGCCATGTTCCAGTAGTTTGTCGGGCAGTAGGCATTGGCGCCACCCTCGGAACGGGCGATCTCGATGATCAGTGCCGCGTTGGCCCGCTGCGCCGCCTTCAGCGCCCCGCGGATGATGAAATTGTTGCGGCCGTTGGCGGCCATGGTCATCGCCTTGCCCTTGGCGAGCATGCCCCGGTCGATCACCTTGCCGCTGACGATGAGCGCCTTGGAATTGGGGAAAAGTTTCACGATATTGGGCGGTCTTCCCACCACGAGCGCCTTATTATAGTCTGCCTGACTGATAGCCATGTGCATGCCTCCGTAAATGAATGTCTGGACGCCACGTCACCACGAGGCGCCTGTGTTAATCTGACAAAAGGGAACAAATATCGAAAATTTTACGATAAACCGAGGTGGTAATCCATCAAAAAATCCACCGAAAAGATTTGAGGCCATCACTCGTAGAAAATTTGCGCCGCCCTGGCAACACAAGAGACAGCCGGACACGCCGGCACCCGTTCCTGCCGCCAATGGGCCATCGCCCACCGCCAGAACGCATCCACGCCGTCCTTGCGCAACTCCACCGGCGGCCCCTGGCCCAGGAAATCAAGGGCATGCCAGAGCGCGGGCAGCGGGTCGACATGGGACAACGGCGCCGCATGGGTCTGCTTGGAAAGCTTTTCGCCGTCCTGGTTGACGGCCACCGGCAGATGCAGATAGCCGGGGGTGTTCAATCCCAAAACCTGTTGCAGGTAGATCTGCCGGGGGGTGGAATCGAGAAGATCGCTGCCCCGCACCACCTCGGTGATCCCCTGCGCGGCGTCGTCCACCACCACCGCCAACTGATAGGCATACTGACCATCGGCGCGATAGACAACAAAATCGCCAACCTCACGCAAAAGATCTTGCCGCTGTTCACCCTGGAGCCGATCCACAAAGGCGATCTCGGCATCATCGACCCTCACCCGCATCGCCAGCCGCTTTCTGGCATTGGTCACCATCCGGCCACGACAGGTGCCGGGATAAACCCCGGCTGGCAACTGCAAGAACGCGCGGCTTTCCGCCAGCTGCTTCCGCGAGCAGCCGCAGGGATAGGCGAGGCCGATCTTGACAAGCGCATCGAGAACGGACCGGTAAGCCTCACGGCGGCTACTCTGCCACATCACCGGGCCGTGCCATTCAAACCCATGGGCTTCGAGGGTGCGCAGAATCTGGTCGGCGGCCCCCCGCACCTCCCGGAGCGGATCGATATCCTCCATCCGCACCAGCCAGCGCCCATGTAAACTCTTCGCCCGCAGATAACTGCCCATGGCCGCGACCAGCGATCCGAAATGCAGCGGCCCGGTGGGCGACGGCGCAAACCGACCCACGTAGGGCCGCGCGGGCTCGTGGCCTCCTGCGCTTGCGGCAATTTGGGATTCCATATCCTGCATTACAAAATAAAACCGGGTCTCAACCATTGCAGGCGCCAGAACGACAGAGACGCGGCGCCGTTGCAATTGATTGTTTTTTAGAATTGACTTTTAATGCAATCTATAGCTATAGAACAATATAAATTTAAGATTCCATACTGATAAGCAACAAAGCATATCCATAACAAAGTATAACAATTACTATTTAGCAATATCAGAATCACACCTGCCTTATCATCCCAAAACGTAAACAAAAGAGACGGCCATGACTGCAGTCGACGCAAACGCCCCAGCAACGACGATCGCCAAAAGCAACAGAGAAGGCAAATACCTCACCTTTTCCCTTGCTAATGAAACCTACGGCGTGCCGGTCCTCAAGGTCAAGGAAATCCTCGGCATGATGCCGATCAACACCATCCCGCAGACCCCCGAGGCCATCATGGGGGTCGTCAATCTGCGCGACAAGGTCATCCCCATCCTCGATCTCCGCGCCCGCTTCCAGATGGAATCCGCCGCCGCGACCAGCACCACCTGCATCATCGTCACCGAAGGTCAACGGGCGGACCTGCAACCCTGCTGGGAGGCCAAGCAATGCGGCAAGCCCGAATGCCCCGCCTACGGCAGCACCGATCACCGTTGCTGGATGATCTCGGGAACCTTCTGCCGCAACGAGATACAGGGCTCGTACCATGAAAAGATCGAGGCCTGCCGGAAGTGTACCTTCTACGAAACGATGCACCAGCAGAAAGCGATGTTCGTGATGGGAATCATCGTCGACGCGGTACAGGAGGTATCGGTCTTCAAGGATGAAGAGATCGAGGACCCGCCGGTCATGAGCGGCAATATCCGGATGGACTACATTCGCGGCATCGCCAAGAAAGACGGCGCGGTCAAGATCCTGCTCGATATCGACAAGGTGCTCATCGGCGCCATGCCTTGAGCAGCCGCAGGCCGTCGCCCTCTCTCAATCGAGGACGCCAAGATAATTAAACGTTGAGGAACGCTGCCGCGGGGGCTTCCCGCCCTTGCCCGCCGCCAGCGTCGCCACCTGCTCCAGCTCCCCCTTGAGCATCCGCAACAGGGATAAGTCAACCACCCCGTACCGCACCCCCATTGCCGCCAGCTCGCCCTGACGTCCCAGCAGCGAGAAAACCGGATCGGCAACCGCGACGGTCTGCCCCCACGCCTCCTTCAGTACAAATCGCTCCCCCTTGGGGCTGAGAAAAGGCCGCTCATACTGGAAGTGACCCGCCTTCAGCCGTGCGATAAAGAGCGGCACGGCGCCGTAGATGGTCATCCCCGCCTCGATTCCCTTGCCCCCGGCCAGCATGGCGCGCAGGTTGTCGCGGTCCCCCTCGATGGCGCACTGCGCCCTGCCGAGACCGAGTTCGCCCGCACAACGCAGCGCCAGGGAGTTGAGGATGTTCAGGGTGTAATCACCGCTCAGGGCAAAACGACGACGCCGGGGCGGCCGTTTGCCTTTTTTCCCCTTGCCGCCACTGCCGGCATCCCCCTGGAACAGGCTCAATTGGCCGATGTGGCCGATCTGCCATTCGCCAAAGCCGCCCTGCGCCAACTCACCGATGGCGCGTCGATAAAACGGAAGGGACTCCTCCGCGATGATCGGCGGCAAGGCCCAGACCAGCCGATCAAGGATCGGTTCAAGCCATCGCCGTCCCCGCTTGAACTGGCTCAGGGTCTGCTGAGTCAGCGTCACCACGATCCGTTCCGGCGGCGACGGCATGGTCCGCCGCAACAGATCGAAATCCGCCACCTTCAGCCACCACCGCAACGCCCGCCCCCCCTTGCCGGCGCCGGCCGACGCCGAGGCGGTCTCCCCTGCCCCGGCCAAGGAGCGAATCCCCTCCGCCCGCAATACGGCCAGCACCTGCTCGGCCTTTTGCCGGATCGACGGCGCCGCGGCCTGTTGCCGGAACCGTTCCGGCTTGACCATTCCCTTCTTCGCCTCATCCGCCCGCCGCTCACAACAATCAACCTTGTAGAGGCTGTCGCCGGGGGAGGATTTCTCCGGCAGCTCGATGGTGACGGTGGCGCCGGCCGCCGCCGCATCGACCTCCCCCCCCTCCCGCTGCATGGCCTTCAGGGTAAACGCCACCCTCTCGCCGCTCTTTTCCTGATGCAACCGCAACCGGTCGCCGCAACGCAGCGGCTCTTTCAAGGTAAGCCGCACCGACCGTTCCCGGCTCGAATCGATTTTCCCGAGGAACAGGCCGATATTGCCGGAATGTTGCGGCGAGATGATCCCCGCCGGTTGCGAGGCGGCAAAATAGCCGGCGATTGCGCGACGGCCCATGGCCTCGCGCAACCGCTCGTTGGCGGCGGCCAGGATTTCCGCGCCGTCCCGGGGGGCGTCAAGGGCCATCCGGTAGGCGGAGGTCACCGCCTCCACATAGCGGGCGCTCCGCATCCGCCCCTCGATCTTCAGGGAAGTGACCCCAGCCTCCCGCAGTTGCGGAATCAGGTCGATCCCGCACAGATCATTCATGGAAAATAGGTAGCCCGACTGCGCGCCGCTCTTGCCCTTGCCGCTCCAGGTATACCGTCGGCGGCACGGCTGCACGCAACGGCCGCGCAGGCCGCTCTTGCCTCCCTGGAAACTGCTGAACAGACACAGCCCAGAATAACTGAAGCAGAGAGCGCCATGGATGAAAACCTCAAGCTCCACCTGGTTCTGCCGGTGGATGGCGGCAATCTCGGGAAGGGTGAGTTCGCGGGCCAGCACCACCCGCTGAAACCCCATTGTGACAAACTGCCGGACCGCCGCCGAGTTGTGCCCGGCAAGAAGGGTGCTGGCATGCAGCCGCAGTTTCGGAAAATGGCGACGGGCCAGATGATACAGCCCCAGATCCTGCAGAATCAAGGCATCCACCCCCAGCTGTTCAAATGCGGCCAGGGCATGGGTCGCGGTCGGGATCTCCTCCTCCTTCATCAGGCTGTTCATGGCCACGTAGACCTTGACNNCGGCGCCCGCCGACACCGCCGCCTCAAACGCCTCGATGGAGCCGGCCGGGGCCAGCAGTTCCATGGGTCGCCCATCGCGCTTTTCCATTTCCAAGGTCTTCACCGCCATTCTTATCACCACCGCAACTGTTTGCCCCGCCTCGCGGCCGGACCCTTCCGAAAGAAACGAATCAACAGCACCCCGGCGCCGAAACCGCCGACATGCGCCCACCAGGCCACCCCGCTTGCCGTTCCGGCGATCAGATATTGCAGCCCACCCTGGGCAAACTGCAGCAGGAACCAGAGCCCGAGAAAGAAATACGCCGGTATCTCGACCAGATAGAAAAAGATAAATACCGGCAGAAACGTCAGGATGCGCGCCCGGGGATAGGTGCAAAAGTAACCGCCGAGCACCCCGGAAATGGCGCCGCTCGCGCCCACCATGGGGACGGCCGATCCCGGAGCAACCAAAGTCTGCGCCGCCACCGCGGCCATGCCGCAGAGGAGATAAAACAGCAGATAACGCCCGTGGCCGACGGCATCCTCGACATTGTCGCCGAAAATCCACAGCATCCACATGTTCCCGACCAGATGCAGAATATTGCCATGCAGAAACATGGAACTGAACACCGGCAGCAGCCTGGCCGGAGCGAGCAAAAAATCAGCCGAGGCCAGAAACCTGTACGGCACGAAGCCATGCGCAACGACAAAGGGGCCAGCCGCCTCGCCCTGCGCAGCCACATACCAATACGCGGCCAGATTGGCCCCGATCAGGACGATGTTGACGACGGGGAACAGCCGGGCCGGGATATCATCTTTCAGGGGGAACATACTGCTCCGGAGCGGCGGTGGGCCAATACGGCCCAGTTACGGCAAGCGGGGGGGACCGACAATCACCGACAACGCCGACTCGGTGGCCGGCAGCGGCAACACGAAATAAAAGTTATTGCCCTCTTCGGTGGCCTCGTAGCCGACCACGCCGCCGTGAATGTCCACCACCTGCTTGACGAAGGTAAGGCCATGCCCGCTGCCGGGCTGATCCTTGAACTGGTTGCTCCGGTACCCTTCGACAAAGACGCTCGCCGCCTCCTCGGGGTCGAGATGCCGGCCGGTGGTGAACACATTGAGCTTGATGCCGTGCAGCGACGGGCCGAAATAGTTGGCGACAAATTCCCGTCCATAGGTCATCGCCTTGCGGGGCTGGCCGCGATGGTCGATTATCTCTTCCACGTATTTGAGGGCGTTTGAGAAAAAATTGGCATAGACCTGCGACAACAGCCCCACATCGACAACCAGCAGAAGCTCTTCGCCGCCCATGTCGACCGGCGGCTCAACGGCGATCCCGCGCGCGGCGAAACGACTGGCGAAGTGTTCCAGCTGCGGGGCGATGATCTCCTCCTCAACCTTACAGTAACGCGGGCGGAGAACGAGATGCCCCTGCAGGAAATGGTCGCGCCGGAACAGGCTCTCCAGAAAGAGGCTGGTGGTGGTGTGGTGCTCCTGCAGTTCGTGGTGCTGTTTGACAAGCTGCCGATGAAGCCTGCCTATCCGGTCCAGCATGGCGTCGCAGGCATCATCCGGCTTGCGCGCTTGCGCCTTGAACTCGGCCATGGCCACCTCAATCTCGGCGATTTCCGCCACGCTCTTCTTGAGATTGTTGAAGAGGTGGCGGAAATACATGTTGGGGACGATGACATTATGTTCAATGTCCATCACCAGGCCGTTGATGAACTTGAGATGGCGGATATTCTGCAGGGCGAGCAGACGGCTGTGCAGGGTGACGGCGATCCGATTGACGAATTTTTCGAGAAAGAAGAGATCCGCATCCGCAAGCCCGCCACCGCGCGTCACCACGAACAGGCCGAGAATACCGGCGGCCGGAGAATCCGGGCCAGCGGCTGCGGCCTCCGTCCGCAGAACGGGCAGGACATAAACGCCGTCGGCCTCATACGGCTCTCCGGTCACATGGAGATAGCCGGGCGGGGGGACCGGTTCGCCGGGCACCCCATCGCTCGCGGAGCAGGCGAGGCGAAAATCATTGTCGATGCCGTCATGGAGATAGAGCGCGCAATCAAGCCCCAGGCACTCACCGGGCGCGGCCACGCACAGCCGGTAAAAATCCTGGATGGAGTCGAGCTCCTGGGCCAGATCGGCAAAAACCCGCAGCAGGACATTCTGGCCGTAGCTGAAATTGAAGTGCCGGTAATCCTCTTCCTTACGCCGAATCAGGGCGCGAACCCGTTCCAAATCGTCATTGCCGGCAACGTGTTGCATAAAAACCCTTTCCCCGCTCAGGGACGGCTCTCAAGAACAACCTCGTCGGTGCCGCAGTTCTCACGCAACAGAACATGGACATGCTCATCGGCGAGCACCGAGACCTCCAGGCCGGTATAATCCGGCTGAATCGGCAGTTCGCGGCCGCCCCGGTCAACCAGCACCGCCAGCTGCATGGAGCGGGGACGGCCGAAATCCATGACCGCGTCCATGGCGGCGCGGATGGTGCGGCCGGTGAAGATCACGTCGTCGACGAGGATCAGATTCATCTCGCCGACGGCAAAGGAGATATCGGTGGTCTTGACGATGGGATTCTGCGACACGAGGCTCCAGTCATCGCGATAGAGGGTGATGTCCAGGGTGCCGGATTCAACCTTCCGCCCCTCCCGCGCCTCGATAATGGCGCGGAGACGGTCGGCGAGGTAGACGCCGCCGGTATGGATGCCGACGATGGCCAGTTTGTCCACGCCGTGATTGCGCTCGACGATCTGCAGGGCGATCCGGTCCAGAGAGCGGGCAATATCCTCAGGCGACATGAGTTGACTGCGATGTGATGGCACGTTTGTTCCCCCTTGCTCGTTTCAAAACCTGAACGCGCTTCGGTCGACCCGAGATGGGCCGCTTAAAGCGCCGACAAATGCCTTATACGGCCGGCCAGAAGGCATCGACGCCCCTGGCCGCCACCAGATTGATCGCCTCGGGGAACGCCTCGCATTCCACGGCAAAGACCTTGGCGGCGATATCCTTGGGCGTATCCTCGGCGGTGATCGGCACGCATTTTTGCACCACGATGGGGCCTTCGTCGTACACCTCGTTGGCAAAATGGACCGAACAGCCGCTCACCCTGACGCCGCGCTCCTTGACCGCGCGGTGTACCCGCATCCCGTAGAAACCGGGCCCGCAGAAGGACGGGATCAGGGAGGGATGGATATTGAGCACCGCCCGCCGCAACCGTTCCGGCGGCGCGTACAGCTTGAGATACCCGGCCAGACAGACCAGCTCGACGTCATAATCGCCCAGGATGGCGTTGATGGCGTCGTTGTCCGCGGCATGAAAGGCCGGATAGCCATACCGCTTCGCCTTTTCGAGCCCCAGCGCGTCGGCGACATTGGAGATCACCACCTGGATGGTGGCGTTCAGGGCGCCGGCGACAATCCGCTCGTGAAAGTTGTCCAGCGTGCGGCCGGAGCCCGACAGAAGAACCGCGATCCTCATCCCGATCCCCTTACTTGAAGTACGCGTTGGTCGCGACATCCACCTTGCCGAGCCAGGCGGCGATGGCGGTGTCGTATTTGCTGGTGAGCTCGAAAACCTTGACGCAGAGCTTGAAGCGGGTGGCCAGGGTGGTGTTGCCGGTTGCCTTGATCTCGGCCAAAACCTGCGGATAATCGGCCGGATCGACGATGACGGTGACGTCATGGAAGTTCTTGGCCGCGGCGCGAAGCATGGTGGGACCGCCGATGTCGNNTCGAGCATCTCCGGGAAACCGGTGAACTCGGAGACATCGGTCACCTTGACGCCGTGGTCGCGGAGTTTCTTGGCGGTGCCGCCGGTGGAGAGGATATCGATCCCCAACGCCTCAAGTTCCTTGGCAAAGCCCTCGATGCCGGATTTATCGGTGAGACTGATCAGCGCCCTGGTCACTTTCTTCATGCTTCTTGCTCCTTTTTGCAATTTCCGGGGCCGCACTCACGGCCCCTGTTCGTTTATTCAAAAAAATTCAAAGGCTGTCTTGCATCATCAGCCATTCCGCTCGTTGACGAGGGTTTCACCAAAGGTACTCGTTTCCAAGACACCCCTAAAGTTACCAAACGGCGAGACTGCAGGCCATCGCTTGCGTTCTCCCGCGCACAACGGAGGCTGGCGGCAACCACTGGCGGCTTGCGTGCCTATTCCTCAAGCCGAGGAAGGTCATCCATGGTAACGCCAAGCCATACCAGGGCGACATCTACTGAAAAAAGCACGATAAGATTGCCGTCCGCCGCACTTGCAAAATGCTTAGCATTCGACCAGCCCATCTCTTCAGTAAACAACAACGCCCGCTTGCAACCTACAAATCTCTCCGGATGCTTCCGTTCCATTGCAAGCATGATGACGGGCAAATTCGAATCAAAATCGGCCACCCTTACCAAGGATGCGTCAAAGAGGGCCTTGAACCCGGGCCGCGCCCGTTGATCGGCGATAAACGCAGCCTCAAACCCAACCATCTCATCACGGGTGAGGACACCGTCCGCCTTGACATAAACCAGATTGAGTTCTTCGTTGATCGCATAGTAACGCCATGACAATCCCTCATCCAGCGACAATCAAAGTATGCTAGTCGTCCTTGCGGGTAAAACTCCGGATCAACCGCCGATCCCGTTTTGACGGCCGGTGTTCCGGGCCGCTCCGCTGGGCGGCCAGCAGCCTGCGCTCCTCGCGATTGGCCTCCCGCGCCGCCCGGCTGACCTCGGTTTCGGCATACAGCGCCTGTGCCTGCTCGGCCGGCCCCCGTTTGTCGGAAAGGGCCAGCACCTCGACCACGAACTCAACCTCGCCCCGCTGGATACGTAAGGAATCGCCGACGGCCACCAGCTTCGACGGCTTCACCCGCCCGCCGTTGACATGCACCTTGCCGCCGGAAACCGCCTGGGAGGCGAGGCCACGGGTTTTGAAAAACCGCGCCGCCCACAACCACTTGTCTATCCGGACGCTCCCTGCAACTCCCAATTCACCACTCCCGCCAAGGTCTCGCGACAATCAGCCGATGCCGTTACGCCCGGCAACGCATCGACAGGAACCGAAACTACCATATATATACACTTTCGGCCATCATCGTTCACCGCTTTTGACAAAAACCGCCATCCGCTGCCGACCGACCCCGGCCCCCGCCTTTGCCCCTGCCGACCACAATCAATGCCACCGCCAGGCGCGGGCCGGCCTCCCCCTATCCTGTCGACCAGAAACAGCTTGGCGCTCCGCAAAAAAAACGGTAAAAAGGGCGCACCATGAAGATCAAGACCATCGGCATCAAAAACATCCGGTACCCCATCAAGGTCCGCGAGAAAAACGGCGGCCTGCAGGAAACCGTCGCCGGCATCAACCTGCGGGTTTCCATGCCCCGTCAGTACAGGGGGTCCTGCGTTTCCACCTTTCTATCGGTCCTGAACAAGTACCAGGACGCCTTGAGCGCGGAGATATTTCCAGACCTGCTGGCTGAAATCAAGGAGGAGCTCCAGGCCGAATCCGCCCACATGGAGATGACCTTCCCCTACTTCATCGAGAAAACCGCGCCGGTTTCCGACACCACGAGCTTGATGGAATACACCTGCCGCTTCACCGGCGGCATCGGCAAGGATGAGGATCTCATCCTCTCCACCTGGGTGCCGACCACCACCCTTTGCCCCTGCTCCAAGGAGATCAGCNNAGCGATTTCGGCGCCCATAACCAGCGGGCCGAAATCAACCTCAACGTCAAATGCCGGGGGTTTATCTGGGTTGAGGATCTGATCAAGATGATTGAGGCCAGCGCCTCCTGCGAGGTGTTTGCCCTGCTCAAGCGACCGGATGAAAAATACGTCACCGAAACGGCGTACAAAAACCCGATGTTCGTCGAGGATGTGGCCAGAAGGGTGGCCGAAACCGCCAGCCTTCACGACGACATCTCCTGGTTCTCGGTGAGCGTGGAAAGCTTTGAATCCATCCACAAACACAGCGCCTACGCGTATGTGGACAGCGACGAGATGCGCTGACCCCCGGCGCCTTTGCCCACCGCTTTCCAGAGGCCCGTCACGCGGGACGCAAAAGACCTCCCCGACCCACGAGAAAGCATCATGCCATAAAAAAAGGCGTCATGGTAACGAGAACCATAACGCCAAGCTGTACACATGGTGCCCGGAGCGAGAATCGAACTCGCACAGCCACAAGGGCCGAGGGATTTTAAGTCCCNNCCCTTGCGTCTACCAGTTCCGCCATCCGGGCTTTCCGTACCGACAATCCCGCGATTTCTATCACACAGGCATCCAAAAAGCAAGCCTCGGCTCAGCCCCTGGCCGCCGTTTTTGAGGCCAAGGACGGACATGGTCGGCACGGCCCGGCGAGCAATCCTCGCCAAGGCGGCCTCACACGGCTGCCTTTTCCGCGCCCGGCAACGGCAAAAGACCAATAAAACCCTTTCGCTTTCAGGTATGATACTGGTATAAATTGTAAAAATTAACCTGCCCAACAACCCCACAAGGTTTCATCGGTCGTGACACAATCCGCCATAATCGCCATCATCGTAATCGCCTTTACCATTCTGGCCATCATCATTATCCTCGTCCAGACCCCCGAGGAATCGAAGCCCACCCTGCATTACGAAAAGAACTTCTCGATTCTTTCCGCCATGGAAAGGTCCTTTCTCAAGGTTCTGGAGCCGATGCTTGGCGACAAATACATCATCTACGCCAAAGTGCGCCTGGCCGATATCATCAAGATCCGCCCCATGCCAGACCACGAACTGTCCGCCGACACCCAGTCCAGGATCAACAACACCACGGTCTCCTTTGTTCTGTGCAACACCTGGGATCATTCCATTGTCGGCGTCATCGACCTTGCCAACAAAACCAGAACGGCAAACGATGACGACATGCCTGACGATTTCATCGACAATGCCGCCCATGAGGCCGAATTGCCCCTGGTGCGGGTGCCATCCCGCTTGCAATACAACCCTGAGGATATCGGCGATATCCTGGCTAATAAAATCGAATTGCCAAAACAACCCGCAGACAACGCCGACGCCAACCGATATGGCGACTGCCCCAGCTGCGGCGAACCGCTTACCCTGCTCAAGGCCAAACACGGGGAAAATATCGGCAAATACTTCCTCGGCTGTTCGAACTACCCGGAATGCAAGTATCTCTCCCTGCTCAACGACAACGAAACCGAGAGCACGTTAGCCACCGCGCCCCAGCCAAGTGTCGCGGACAAACCCACCGGACCTAAGGAAACAACATGAATACCGGCGAAACAAAAAACAAGCCAGCCCCGGAACGGGTAGCCTTTTTGCGCAGCCTGCCCATCGACGTCAAGCAATCGCTCAGCAAGGAAGAGGCAAACGCCTTTCTATACGAACTGCCCTGGCCAGAAACCCTCTATGAAAAATTAAAGGATTTTATCGAAGAAGAGGAGTAATATGTCCAATTCCAACCTCTGTCGCCATGGCTTTGGGGGCCAAGGCGTCTTCGCCGACAGCGGAATCGGAAAGGGTGTAACTCCTTCCACCTTGTCCACAAGTCGATGTGGGTAAGCTCGAGCAATGGCATGGCCAACCAGGACAACCAACAACTCCTTGACGCGTACCAGGACGCCGCACAAAACGGCGACCCACAAGCACAGTTCAAGCTAGGCGTCATATACGAAAAGGGTATCGGGGTGACAGCCGACCTTGCGGAGGCGCACAAATGGTACCAGTTGGCCGCGGCGCAAAACAATCTTCGCGGGCTGGTGAATCTCGGCGCCATGTACAAAAACGGCCGCGGCGTCAACCGCGACTACCAAGAGGCGATGCGACGGTATCGCCAGGCGGCCGACCTTGGCGACGCCATGGGACAGTATAATCTCGGCCGGATGTACGAAGAAGGATGCGGCGTTGAAAAGGATATCGACACCGCAATCCGATGGTACAAGTTGGCCGCCGAGCAAAATTTTGCCCCGGCGCATGTCAACATGGGGCTGTTATACAAGATCGGCCGCGGCCTCACGCAGGATTATGCCGCAGCGGCCGACAGGTTCAGGGCCGCTGCGGAACAAGGCGACCCACGCGGTCAGTACAATCTTGGCGTACTGTACAAGAAGGGGTTGGGCGTCAAGGAGGACGAACGCGAGGCAATCAAGTGGTACCGCAACGCGGCCGAGCAAGGTCATCTTGCCGCCCAAGTCAACCTGGGCGCCATGCATGAAAACGGCAGCGGCGCCATCTACGATCTCGAGAAAGCCCTGAAATGGTACACCGTTGCCGCCGACCGTGGTTCCGCCGCCGCCCTGTACAGCATCGGCGCCCTTTACGAGAAAGGTCTCGGCGTCAAGGAAGACCAGCCCAAAGCCATCCTTTACTACCGCAAGGCGGCCAAGCTTGGCTTTGTTCACGCCCAGAAAGCCCTTGAAAGACTCGGACAAGAATAACAGACAGCGCCGTTTATGCCTTTCCCCATGATCCCGCCACCCTGTGCGGGACATTTCTAGTGGCAATTAAACACTTGACATGCTATTGTTTTTCGTTTCCGACGATCCGCATACAATCATGCAACCACTGACCGACGGCCGCTACCGCCCAAACTGAAGACACGGCGGTTGCTTCTAGCCGCCATAACGATCATGCCGCCTATCCGGCGCCGTCCTGCGGCCTAGAAAAGAGGCTACGCTGCGGCGACCATCGATTCCCGCCGCTTCACACAAAAAAATACAGACAGAAGGATTCACCCCTTGATACGTTCGCTTGTAAAAAACATCCGCGATCGCTTTCGCGGCAAGAAAGCAAAAACTGCACACGAAGCCACCCCGCAGGATGATTCAACCGTTGCCGCGGCAGAATCGTCCAGGCCGCGCAAACCCAAACGCCGCCGCCTCCCCAAGGGCATCGGCGCGCCCAGCGACGCCGACCTGACGCCGGAAGAAAATCCGACCCCATGGGATATCTCCCAGTTCAAGGTGCCGCCGGCCGCCGACAAGATCCGTTTCCACGACCTTGATCTGCCGGAAGCAATCATGCATGCGATTCACGATCTCGGCTTTCAGTACTGCACGCCGATCCAGGCGGAGATCCTGCCCAAGGTCCTTGACGGCACCGACGCCACCGGCAAGGCGCAAACCGGCACCGGCAAAAGCGCCGCCTTTCTTACCGCCATGCTCACCAGGCTCACGCACAACCTCCCCGCCGAAAAACGGAAAAACGGCGAACCCCGCGCCCTGATCCTTGCCCCAACCCGCGAACTGGTCGCCCAGATCGAAAAAGACGCCACCGGCCTCGCGAAATACCTGCCCATCAACATCGTGTCGGTCTTCGGCGGCACCGCCTACGACAAACAACGCCGGGCGGCGGGTGACAATATCGTCGACATCATCGTCGCCACCCCGGGGCGCCTGCTCGACTTCATGCGCCATCGCGTAGTGCGTCTGGACAAGGTGGAAATATTGGTTATCGACGAAGCGGACCGGATGCTGGACATGGGTTTTATCCCCGACGTGCGCACCATCGTCTACGCCACCCCCGACAAGAGCAAACGCCAAACCCTCTTCTTCAGCGCCACCCTCACCGACGAGGTCATCAGGCTAGCCAGCCAGTGGACCCTTACCCCCGTCACCGTCGAAATCGAGCCGGAGCAGGTCACCGTGGATACCGTCGACCAACAGGTATACATGATCACCACCGACCAGAAATTCCCCTTGCTCTACAACCTTATTGTCGGCCAGAAACTTGAACGGGTGATGGTGTTCTGCAACCGCCGCGACGAAACCCGGCGTCTGTATGAAAAACTGGCGTCCCACGACATCAGCTGCGCCATCCTCTCGGGCGACGTCTCCCAGGACAGACGGACCCGAACCCTGGAAGAATTCCGGGCAGGCAAGATCAAGGTTCTGGTGGCCACCGACGTGGCGGGTCGCGGCATCCACATCAAGGGGGTCAGCCATGTGGTCAACTACCATCTGCCGCAGGACCCCGAAGACTACGTACACCGCATCGGCCGCACCGGTCGGGCCGGCGCCACCGGCATCTCGGTAAGCTTTGCCGACGAGGACGAGTCCTTTTACCTGCCAGAGATCGAGGAGTTCATCGGCCGCAAGCTCTCGTGCGCATACCCGCAGGAAGAGTTGTTGATCAAACCGCCGCCGCCGACAAAAAAGGTGCAGCGCGCGGAGCGCGCCGAGCCTTCCCGCTCCGGCCGCTCAGGGTCGCGGCCGCCCAGAAAATCCGCCGGCGGCAGAAGCAACCGGCAATCACGCCCGAGGCGCGCCGCCGGCGGCAGCCCGTCCAAATAACGGTGCGGATCAATCGGTCTGGGGCCACGGGCCCCGCCCTTTCTCCGTAAAATAGCAGAAACGATCCCAAACCACCTCCCGCAAGGAAACCGGGCAACGCAGGGTGAGCGTACGCTCGTCGACGCCGATCACCAGCCAGTCCCCCCCCCTCGGCCCACCTTCGATCCGGATCCTCTGCCCCACCTGCAACGGATAGGGGCGAAAGAGGACCACCTCGGCCTCATCCCTTGTCATCGTTCATCACCATTTCAATGCATTGCCGCCGGCCCGGTTTAAAAACCCCGGCGTCATGCAGCCCTTAGGGCTGTTACGTTTTTTTCCATCCGCAACGCAGTTAGGTTTGATTCCAAGATCGCAATAGTTGTATCTTGTTTATCAGATACCTCAAAAATCAACCAGGAGCCATCATGAAACATCTCACCTTCAAGGGTACGGAGATCAACCTTGTCGGCCGCCCGCCTGCGGTCGGGTCCATTGCTCCGCAATTCAACCTCTGCAAAACAGACCTCTCCCCCATCACCCTCGCCGATCTCAAGGGGAAACGGGTGGTGCTCAACGTCTTTCCAAGCATAGACACCCCAGTCTGCGCATCCTCGGTGCGGCGCTTCAACGTCGCGGCCAACAAACTGGACAACACGGTGGTCCTCTGCATTTCCATGGATCTGCCGTTTGCCCACGCCCGCTTCTGCGGCTCGGAAGAGCTTGACATGGTGGTCACGGCCTCCGACTTCCGCACCGGCGACTTCGGCAAGGCATATGGGCTGAGGATTGCGGATGGGATGCTGGCGGGATTACTTACCAGGGCGGTCATCATCATTAACGAGGCAGGAAAGGTGATCTACACCGAAATCGTGCCGGAGATCACCCAGGAGCCCGACTACGATACCGCCCTCAAGGAACTGCGGTAGCACGCCCCCTGACAACCGGCAAGGAACCGTTAAAAACTCTACAGCTTGCTCAACAAGGATTTGTCCTGCGGCCGTCGCAGTGATTTGCAAACAACCTTGCCGGTGTGCGACGCGAAAAAAATCTTATAGCCGCCGGCGGCGCCAACCTCCTCCACACTCACCCGCATTCCATACTCCCGCAACACGGCACGAGCGGCTTCGATATTTTCCACCCCGATCCGTTGCATATGCCTGCCCCCCTCCTCGATCTCGGGGCTGAACATCCTGGCCCCGCCAAACAGCTTGGCATCGAGATCGGATGGCCGAGACCCGCACTTCTCCGCCATCCCCCTCACCATTGCATGGATCGCGCAATCGACAAACCGGCTGCAGTCGCCTCCGAAAGCGCTCGACTTGGCCTTTGGCAACAGACCGTGGCACATCGCCCCAACCTTGCGCTTCCGATCATGCAGGCACACCGCGACACAGGAACCGAGTATGGTCACAAGCATGGTCGGCCGCAGCGCCACCAGCAGCTCGGATGGCTGCAGATGCACGGTGGGCAGAGTCTCGCCCTGAATTTGATCCTCCTGCCACATGCGGCAAAACCTCTTTACGTTGCTTCGTAAATATCAGGCAACCCGTGAACTTACGTGAAATAATGCGTTGTATTTGAAAATCATAGCATCAAGCGTGTGGCAGTTCACGAAGTTTATGCCGCCATGCCATTCCACGCCCANNAAATATCCCCGCCAAGGCCCAGCCGTGATAAAATTGCCCAAATCATAAAACTCGGCACATCGCCCACGGTATTCCATGCACCCCTTCGACATCCTCAAACACACCCCGAAAACGAATTGCAGTAAATGCGGCCACCCCACCTGCCTGGCTTTTGCCGCGGCAGTCGCCAAAACCGGCGAAGACGCCCGCCGCTGCCCCTTTATCACCCTCGACGGACTGCAGGTGGCGCCGCCGCAGGCCGGCACCCTTGAAGAGATTCCCCGCAAGCAGGATCTTGCGCTCATCGAGCACCTCAAAAAAAAAACCGCCGCCCTTGACCTGCACGCCATTGCCGCCGGACTCGGCGCCACTGCCTGCGGCAGCGAGCCTGGGATACTGCATTTCAAATATCTCGGCCGCCGGGTTCGCTTCAGCAAACAGGAGATCCGTCTGGACGACGAACCGCTTGTCGACCCCCGCGACCAGATCCTTCTCTACAACTATGTTTTCTCCGGCGGCGGCAGACGGCCAGCAAACGACTGGATCGGCATGGAAAGCCTGCCCAACTCCATCTCCAAGATCAAAACCCTGACTCGCTACTGTGAAGAGAAACTGGCGCCTTGCCTGGCCGGCCTCGCCCCCGCTGCCCTCCAAGACATCGCGCAGCGCCTGGAAGCGGTTGTCGAGCCCGATCCGTCCGCCACCCTCGCCCTGACCGTGCCGGTTCTGCCGATGATCCCGGAACGGATCATCTTCTGGGACGCCGAACCCGAAGACGGGTTCCCGGCCAAGGTCAAGGTGCTGTTCGACCGCCATGTTCTCGATTTCCTTGACCTTGAATCCCTGGTCTTTACCGCCGAACGGATGGCGGAATATATCATTGAAATTTCCGGCTGACGCACCGACCCGTCACCTAGCCTCGCCTGGGGACATCCAGGATGCTCTACTTCGAGAGGAACACAACCCATGAAATACTTCTTGCTGGCGGCAGCCATGCTTGCCGCCCTGCCGCGCATCTCGCAGGCGGCGAATACCGTCAACGGCCTTGCCGGCAAAGATATCGCCATCTACTTCTCCAACGATATCCACGGGGAAACCGAGCCCTGCGGCTGAAAAAGCCGTCAACTGGGCGGTCTGTCCAGAAAGGCATCACAACTAGAAGCACTTCGCCAGGAAACGGCCCAGTCGCTCACCCTTGACGCCGGCGGTTTGCTCTTCAACAGCCCGCTCCTGCTGCCGGGCCAGGAAGAGCAGGCGCATATCACCGCCAACGCCATCATCGAGATCTACGGCATGATGCGCTACGACGCCGTAGGCATCAACGCCTATGATCTCGCGGCCGGGGTGAATTTTCTGAAAGAGGCGAGCCAGAAAGGAAAAACCCCTTGGCTCAGTGCCAATCTGCTACGGGAATCAGACCGGCAACCCATCTTCAAACCCGCAATCACCATCGTCAGGGGCGAACTCCGGGTCGGTATCATCGGCATCACCGACCCGGCGGCGCATGACGTTGCCAATGACGGCTACATTCTTGTGCCGTGGCAACAGACACTGCCGCTGCTCGCGCAAAAGATGAGCAAGGGCTGCGACCTGCTCATCCTCTTGAGCAGCCTGCCGGATCAGGAAAATCAACGAATCGCCAACGAAGTGGAGGGCATTCACCTCATCCTCAAAACCGGAGAAGAAAACCAGGCGGCGATAAAGGTACGGAACACCCTCATCGTCGGCACCGCCAAAAAGGGGAAATATCTCGGCGAACTCAGCATCAACTGGCAACCGACAAGGATTTGGGGGAGCGGCAAGGCGGAACAGTTGGAAAGCGCCCGGCAAAAGCTCGATCAGATCAACTGGCGTCTGAAGCGGCTTGAACGGAAATTGGCAACGGACAAAGGATCGGGCAACAATCCCCCGCAGCAAAACGACTACCGTAACCTCGCCACCGCCCAGAAGGAGTTGCGCCGTGAGATTAAAGCGCTGGAAAGTTCGGCCGGGGAAAAGATCTGCACCTACAAGAATCGTTTTATTGCCCTGGAGACACGCCTGCCTGAAAAAAAGGCCATCCAGGCCGTGGTCGATCGCGCCCGGACCGAGGTAAACCAGGCCGGAAAAAAAAGAACGACTGCCTCTGCCTCATCCACGCTGTATCTTGGCTCGCAAGGTTGCGGCGAGTGCCATCGACAAGAAGAAAAAGTCTGGCGCAACAGCCGCCATGCCGTCAGCTACCAGACCCTGGAGGCAAAGAAACAGCAATTCAACCTAGCCTGTCTGCCCTGTCATGTAACCGGCATCACGACGGCCAACAGCCACCAGGCACTTGCCTTGGCCGACAATCAGCGCATGATCGGCTGCGAAGCCTGCCACGGCGCCGGGACCAGCCATGCCGACAGCCGTGGCAAACGCCCGCCGCCGATCCCGCATCCAGACGCCGAGACCTGCCTTCGTTGCCATACCCCGGAGCATAGCGACGACTTTGATTTCCAACGGGACCGCCTCCGCGTGCATTGATTGTGGCGCAAACACAAAAAAAGCCCCGTGAGCTTATCCGCTCACGGGGCTTTTCCATATCGGTTTAACCGTTGGCCTTAGCAGCCGAATGCAGCCTGCAGGGGCGGTACGGTTTGTTTCTTGCGGCTCATCATGCCGTCAACCCACATGGACTGACCGGAGATCTTGCCCTTGAATGCTTTCTCGATGAGGGCCGGATCGTCGGAAACCACCAGCAGGTCGGTGCCTTCCTTGACAACGTCGGTGAGCATGAAGAGTACGGAATGACGACCGTCTTTCTTGATATCGGCGATGGCCTTGTACAGGTCCTCACGAATCCCGGCTACCTGCTCAAGGGTTGCAAGCTCGATCTGACCGATACCGACCTTGTTGCCCTTCATATCGAAATCCTTGTAGTCACGGAAGATAAGATCCTTGATGGCGACACCCTCGATGGAGGATTTGGCCTTCAGCATATCCATGAACAGTGCGTCCTGATCGCTGACGCCGGCAAGAGGCAGCAGGGCCTTAACCGCAGCCTTGTCGTCAGGGGTGCAGGTGGGTGACTTGAAATTAACGGTATCGCTCAGGATGGCGCAAACCATAACACCGGCAATCTCCTTGGAGATGGCGATGTTGTTGTTCTTGTACATCTCGTAAAGCACGGTGCAGGAGCAGCCAACCGGCTTGGCGTAGAAAAAGATGGGACCGTTGGTGGTGAGGTCGCCGATCTTGTGATGATCAACAACGGCAACAACATTGGCCTTGTCGATATTGGCGGGAGCCTGGCCGATGTCGCTGAAATCGACAAGTGCAACATCCTTGCCTGCGGCGTCGGTCATGGTCTCGGGAGCGGCAACGCCGAACTTCTTGAGAACGAGCTTGCTCTCGGGGTTCAGATCGGCAGCGGCGATCTGCATGGTGGCAACGGCCTTGGTGCCGGTTGCGTTGAGGTAATTGGCGAAAGAGATGGCTGCCGCCACGGAATCGGTATCGGGATTGGAATGGCCTACTACGCAAACTGACATGGTTTGGTTCCTCCTGGATTTAGGTAGATAAACGTTAACTGACAAAAACGAACAATAAATTTGTTTCCACGGCTAAACTTCTACCGTATATTTGTAAAGAGATTCCAAACAAATATTCACTGCAATGTCTTTGAAATGCGGCATATCTTAGTGCCAAAAAATAGCGGAGTCAAGTAGAAAAACGGGCCGCCAGACACCCTCTACGACAGCATTTTCGCGGAGGATTTCTCCTCGACGCCAAAGGCCTGATTCCGGGAAAACCCCGTCTCTTCCCGCCTACCACTTTCAGTAACCGGACCGACACAATAACCGAGGATTCCCCACATGCCCACCCAACAGCCCCCCCCGGCAGAGAACACCAACCGTTCGTCAACCCCTGCCGCGCCACGTCCGAAGGTACTTGTTGCCGAAGACAACGCAGTGGTGCGCAAGGGGCTGAGCAATTTTCTCGACATCTGGGGCTATCAAGCTGTTGAGGCGGACAACGGCAACGACGCCTGGCAGGCGCTGGAGAACGACCACCAGATCCGGTTGGCCATTGTCGACTGGAACCTGCCAGGCTTGAGCGGCATGCAGATATGCCAGCGACTGCGCGTTCGCGCCAAGGGGCCGTACGTGTACACCATCATGTTCAGCGGCCGCACCTCGGAGGAAGAACAAGTCCTGGCGCTTGACGGCGGAGCCGACGACTACATCGCCAAACCGACCAAGCCCTCCCTCCTGTGCGCGCGCCTCGGCGTCGGCCGCCGCATCATGGAAACGCTGGCCCCCGCAAACGCGGCCGGCGAAACCGGGGGCACGAACAACGGGAAATAGAGCGGCAACCGTGCCGATTGCGGGTGGTTGAACAAAAAAGAGGCCCTGCCGGGTAAACCCCGACAGGGCCTCTTACTGCCAAAGATCAGGACGATTGCAGCCGCTCGGCCTCTTTTCTGCGGCGAATCTCACAGGCCTTGGAGAAGGCGGCATCCTTGCCGTGCTTGATAATCGACACCGAGGTCTTGCCCTGCTTGCCGATCTCGTTGACCCAGCTCACCTCGTAGCGGCTCAGCTTGGCGTTCAGACGAACCCCGACCACCCCGGTGGTGGTGTTGCTGACCGTGACGATGTGCTTGTCGGTGCGCACCTTGCCAAGCTTCTTCTCGGTGGCGTCACGCCATGCCAAGGCTGCCAGAAGACTGGAATAGCGTCCACCGCATTTACCGTCCGAAAAGAATTTCGAATGGGTCTTGCCGTGGAACCGGACCCGTACGTACCAGCCATGGGTCCTTTTTTCGGTTTGATCGATTCTGGCTACGTCCTTGTGCTTTTCCAACAAAATTTTTTTACTCATGTTCCATTCTCCATCTACGGTTATAATAAAATAAAACAAAAATCAGCTTATTTTCCTTTTCGAAATCACCATTTTAGCAAACACTTACGATACGTTAGGTTGCAAGACCAAAAATAAACCCTTCAGCTCTCGAGACATCGTAATGCTTTCTCTTTTCTGCTTAAGGGCCATCCCCTACGGGGTATGACTTATATATACAAAATAATCTTTTGTTCCGCAAGGTTAGTTGGTGCTTTTTTTGCCCAATAAGGGGAAACCCTTACTCCCAAACAGCGCTTTTTCCTTTAATCACAAACAATTAGGCGGCACAAAAAAAATGTTAGAATAACGTGATTTTTTAATTGTAAGATGGCTCCTTCCGAGAAAGAGGCTTACCCGGCCCCGACTCCACCATTCACCCGCCATGGACGACACCCATAACATGCAAAAATTCAATGACCTCATCGCTATCGTCAACCGACTGCGCGCACCTAACGGCTGCCCGTGGGACCAGAAACAAACCCCCCAATCATTCAAGCCTTATATTATTGAAGAAGCACACGAGCTCGCCGAGGCCATCGATCTCGACGACCCCAGACACGTTCGCGAGGAACTGGGCGACATGCTCTTCCAGGTCGCCTTCCTCGGATGCCTATATAATGATGCGGGTCACTTCACCCTGGATGATGCCCTGGCCACCATCATCGACAAGATGATCCGCCGCCATCCGCATGTTTTCGGCGACAGCGAGGTCGCCTCGGAAGAGGCGTTGCGAAGCCAGTGGAACGCCATCAAGGCCCGCGAAAACCAGGACAAGGGCAAAACGCGGGACAACTCCCTGACCCTGCCGCCGGCATCCCTCCCGGCCCTCCGGCGGGCCCAGCGCGTTTCCGAAAGCGCGGCCCGCGCAGGCTTCGAATGGCCTGACCTGGAAAACGTTTTTTCAAAAATCGAGGAAGAGATCGCCGAGTGCAGGGAAGCCATCGCCCAGCAGAACAAAGCCGGCATCTCCGAGGAGATCGGCGACATCCTCTTCCTCCTCGTCAACTTGGGCCGCCTGACCAAAACCAACACCGAGGAGGCCCTGCAAGCGGCCATCGCCAAGTTCGACGGCCGGTTCACCGCCATGGAGAGGCATTTGCAGGCGGAAGGGAAGCAATTCGCCGATCTCGACTTTGACGCGCTCATAGCCCTCTGGCGCCGGAGCAAGGAGGATTCGCGGAGCTGAGCCGCCGCGGACAGCGCCACCGTCTCTCGCCATGCCCCCCTCCGGCAACCAGCGGCGGGGGCCGATCAAACCCGCAATTAACCGTCAAAAAGTATTGACAGTAAAACGCGCCCTGTGTTAAGGAATGCGTTTTATTTTTGGGGGTCGGCCCATTGTTGCCAAGTGCCGATCCATTACCCTCCTTGCTCTCTTGCGCGAGAAAAAGGAAACGAGGGCCGTTAAAAGTCCAGAAGGAGGAAAGCATGCGCCGTTACGAAACCATCTGCATCATCAAACCAAGCGTCGGCGAAGACGAGATCACCGCCATCATCGACAAAACCACCGGCATCATCGAGCAGTTTGATGGTTCCATCCTCAACCTTGATCGCTGGGGCATGAAGAAACTTGCCTATCCGATCAAGAAGGAAATGCAAGGATTCTACGTCTTTGCCGAATACGCCGGCAAACCCGAGGCGGTAGCCGAGGTGGAGCGTATTTTCAAGATTGACGACCGCGTTCTCAAGTTCATGACCATCAAATCACAGGAAGTCTACGTAGCCGGTCCGCTCAAGGCCCAGAAGCTGGCCGAGGCCGCCAAGGCAAAGAAGCAGGCTGAAGAAGAAGACGACGATTGATTTGACCGCAGCGAACTTAACGATCTGAAATAACTCTATTACAGAGGGAGATATATACTATGCCACCGAGAAAAAAGATTTTTACCCGCCGCAAGGTATGCCGTTTCTGTGCCGACAAGAGCCTGATCATCGACTACAAGGATGTCAAGAATCTTCGCAATTTCCTCACCGAGCGCGGCAAGATCATTCCCCGGCGCATCTATGGCAACTGCGCCAAGCACCAGCGGCAGATGACCGAGGCCATCAAGCGGGCTCGGCAGATCGCACTGATGCCGTACAGCGGTCAGGTACAACCGTAAAGCAGGCCGGTGACGGCAACCGACAGGGGATGGCATGGTGGGAGATCGACAGGACACCGGGAAAGTCGTACTCCCGATGGGGTGGCAGCATCTAACCTCCATGGTCATCCTCCTGGCGCTGCCGACGATATGGCCAGGCCCGCTGGGGTGGATGCAAGGACTCCTCGCCATCCCGATAATGAGCAGCATCAACGAGCTTGGCGCACACCGCACCTACAAGCTGCTCACCAACGCGGTCCTGGCGGCCACCGCCATCGCGGCGCTTATCGGTTCATTGCCGGCCCTGGTTTTTGCCTGCACCATGCTGCCGGTGGGAATCATCATCGGCAACGCGTATGATCGCGAGGAGTCGCCAACCAAGTCCGGCTTAAAGGCGGTTGCGGTTTTACTGATCCTGTGGTTGACCTTTTGGATCGGCTACGGTGCGGCAACCCATACCAATCCGTACCGGGAAATGCTGTCAAGCATGGATGAAAGCCTGACGGCGGTCGCGACCATGTACCAGTCCGACGCGAAGCTGTCGCTGAACGACAAGGAAGAGATAGCCGGAACGATCCAACTCTTGCGGGAGTTCCTGCTGCAAATCGCGCCGGCGCTGCTTGCGACAACGGCCGTTATCACGGTCTGGCTGAACATGCTGATGGGCCAGTGGCTGCTCAACCGCAAAGCGACGACACGGTCGAAATGGCCGCAGTTCAGATACTGGCGGTTGCCGGAGCAACTCGTCTGGGTAGTGATCGGCAGCGGCATCGCGGCCCTTGTTCCCAACGAGCAGGTAAAGACTTACGGCACCAATGTATTGATCGCCGTCGGCTCGCTCTATTTTCTGCAAGGGGTGGCGGTCCTTGCTAAACTGTTTGCCAAATGGTCGGTACCCAGACCGATGCGGGCTTTTCTTTTTGCCATCGCCATGCTGCAGGGTGCAGGATTTGTCGCACTTGCCGCCCTCGGCGTCGCCGATATCTGGGCTGACTTCGGAACGCCGCGACCGGACCATGACACTGCTGTTTGAACAATAAATCAGGAACATCGATTCCAACATCGTTTTGATTACATTTTGGAGGCACGATCACAATGGAGCTCATTCTCAAAGAAACCATCGATACCCTTGGCGAGGAAGGCAAAATCGTCAAAGTAAAGCCCGGCTACGGCCGTAACTTCCTGCTTCCAAAAGGAAAAGCCGTTGTCGCCACCAAGGGCAACCTGGCAATCCTCGAGCAGAACAAGGCCACCATCGAGGCCCGCAGAAAACAACAGAAGGCCGAGGCCGAGGCCCTTGGGAAGAAAATCGCCGGCGCCTCGGTGGTTATCGCGCAGCGGGTTGGCGAAGACGGTCGCCTGTACGGTTCCGTCACCAACGGTGACATCGCCGCCAAGCTTGCCGAGCTCGGCATTGAAATCGACAAGAAAAAAATCATGCTGGACCAGCCCATCAAGACCATCGGCGCCACCTCCGCCAAGGTCAAGGTCGGCTACCAGATGTCCGTCGACCTCAACATTGAGATCGTCGACGAAGCGGCAGCAGCCGCAGCCCCCGCAGCAGCCGAATAAGCTCGGGTTCCTTGCCGGACCGGGAGACGGGGATGCGCGCATCCCCGTCTCCCTCCTCACTCCTTTCGCTAACGGTATTCGCCCATGGAGCCGGGGGAAAAGAAAACGTTCGCCACACAACGCATCCCTCCTCAGAATATCGAGGCGGAACAATGCGTTCTCGGTTCCGTACTGCTCCACCAGGACGCCCTCGCCAAGGTTATCGAATCCCTTTCGCCCGACGATTTCTATCGTAATGACCACAAGGTCATCTTCGAGGCGATGCTGTCGCTCTTCGACAAGAACAACCCCCAGGACCTGATCACCGTCACCTCCCTGCTCAAGGACACCAACAAGCTTGAACAGGCGGGCGGCCCGGCCTATCTCGCCCAGCTCACCGACATCGTGCCGGTGGCCTCCAACATCGCTTTCTATGCCAGAATGGTTCGCGAGAAATCCATTCTCCGGCAGCTCATCAGCACCACCACCCAGATCGCCGGCCGTTGCTATGAAGAGCAGGACGACATCGACGCCCTGGTCGACGAGGTGGAGCAGAACATCTTCGAGATCTCCCGCTCCAAGAGCAATCAATCCTTCACGCCGATGAGCGAGTTGGCCAACGTGGCCTTCAAGGCGGTGGAGAAGCTCTTCGAGCGCAAGGAGCTGATCACCGGCGTCCCCACCAACTTCGAACAGCTCGACAAGATGACCGCCGGCCTCCAGCCCTCGGACCTGATCATCCTCGCCGCCCGTCCCAGTATGGGCAAAACCGCCTTTGCCATGAACATCGCCCAGAACGCCGCCATCCTGCGCAAGGTGCCGGTGGCGGTGTTCAGCCTGGAGATGAGCAAGGAGCAGCTGGCCATGCGTATGCTCTGCTCGGTGGGAAGGGTCGATTCGCAAAACGTCCGCACCGGCTTCCTCAAGGACCAGGATTGGCCGAAACTGACCAGATCCGCCGGCATGCTCGCCGAGGCGCCCATCTTCATCGACGACACCCCGGCGATCTCGGTGCTGGAGATGCGGGCCAAGGCGCGCCGCCTCAAAACCGAACACAACCTCGGCCTGGTGGTGGTGGACTACCTGCAGCTGATGCGCGGCCGCAGCGGCACCGAACGCCGCGAACAGGAAATCAGCGAGATTTCGCGTTCGCTCAAGGCCATGGCCAAGGAGCTGCACATCCCGGTCATCGCCCTCTCCCAGCTCAACCGGAGTCTCGAAAACCGCCCCAACAAGCGCCCGCAACTCTCGGATCTGCGCGAGTCGGGCGCCATCGAACAGGACGCCGACGTGATCCTCTTCATCTATCGCGACGCCGTCTACAACAAGGCCGAGGACAACCCCGACCGCAATATCGCCGAGATCATCATCGGCAAGCANNACGCGCGGGCAACGTGCCGATCATCGGACATAATTGAGGTTGTCTTTTTAGAGCCGGTCCGTTATTACATCAGGCTATCCGGTCGATTTCGCCACCGCTTGCGGCTGAACGACGGGCAACCCCAAAACAGATATCTGCCAACGACATCCAGACCATTCGCGAGAACGGTTTATCAAGGATAGAACATGAGCGTCAACGACCCGATCACCTACGATTTCCAGGCCATCGAAGAAAAATGGCAAAAAAAATGG
>DHYT01000223.1:223-2677 GCA_002415465.1 Desulfobulbaceae bacterium UBA5123 | reverse complement strand
AAAAAGGACCCCCCAAACCACCGCCGCGTTGAGCAGGCTGATGAAGACCGCGGCCGCCCCGATATCCTTGGCCCGGCCGGAGAGCGGATGGCGCTCGCTGCCGACCCGGTCGACCACCGCCTCGATCGCGCTGTTCAAAAGCTCCGCCAGCAACACCAGCAGCAGGCTCGAGAGCAACAGCGCCCGCTCGACACCGTTCTGTCCGAGCCAGAGCGCCAAGGGGGTCATCAGCAAGGCCACCGCCACCTCCTGCCGAAACGCCGCCTCGCCGGCAAAGGCCGCCCGCAGCCCGGCCAGCGACCAGCCAAACGCCCGCACCACCCGACCCACCCCCTTCCCGCTCGGCTTGCCCTCTTCACCCATCTCCGTCTCCGTCCCGGCCCGTCAGGCCGCAAGTTGCAAGATTTCCGCGATCACTGCCGCGGGATACGCATCGCCGAGCCGCCAGCGCTTGGCCAGCCGCGCGGCGTTCTCGGCGATCCTCTCGATATCCTCACCCGGAATGGCGGCCTCCGCCAGCCGCACCGGCGCGCCGATCTTCCTGAACCACTGCTCCAGGGCGTCGATCCCGGCCGCGGCGCCGCGCACCCCGAAGATCTCGACCGAAAACCGGTCAAACTGCGAGGGGGTATGCGTCCGCCCGCTGTACCAGCGCATCCAGGCCGGCATGACAATGGCCAGGCCGGCCCCGTGGGCGATGTCATACAGGGCGCTCAGGGAGTGCTCGATCATGTGGTTGGGAAAACCGTACGGGCCGATGCCGGCCGGGGTGAGTCCGTTCAGGGCCAGGGTGGCGGCCCAGGCGAATTCGGCCCGGGCCGCGTAGTTGTCCGGGTCCTCCATGATCAGATCGGTGGTTTCGATCACCGTCCGGATGACCGACTCCACCAGCCGGTCCTGCAGGCGGCTGCCCGGCTGCTTGGTGAAATACCCCTCGATGACGTGGGCGATGGCGTCCACCGCCGAATAGGCGGTATAGTCGGGCGGCACCGAGCAGGTCAGGGCGGGGTTGAGGATGGAAACCTTCGGGTAGACGTGGATGGAGCTGATGTTCCACTTGGCCTTGGTCGCTTCGTTGGTGATGACACTGTTGCCGTTCATCTCGCTGCCGGTGGCGGCGATGGTCAGAACGGTAAAGAGCGGCAAGGCCCTCTCCACCTCCCGCCCCTCGTAAAAGGCCCACAGATCTTCATCCGCCAGCGCGCCGACGGCGATCCCCTTGGCCTCGTCAAGCACCGAGCCGCCGCCCACCGCCAGGATCGCATCCACCTGTTCCGCCCTGGCAAGCGCCACCCCCTGCCGGGCATGCGAGAGCAGGGGATTCGACACCACGCCGCCGAATTCGACAAACTCAATGCCGCTCTCGCGCAACGAGGCGACGATCCGCCCGAACAGGCCGGACCTGACGATGGAGTTCAGGCCATAGACGAACAGCACCTTGCGGACGCCGGCCGCCTTGAGCTCCGCGCCGATCTCCCGCTCCTTGTCGCGGCCGAAGATGATCCTGGTGGGATTATGAAAGATAAAGTCGTGCATCGCGCTTCTCCTTGCCCGGCGGCCTAACGGTCGCGCCCCATTGCCTCGGCCCGCGGCCGAAATTGCAGGTTATAGAACATCTCAAGATAGCGACGGGTCTCCTGCCGGTCCAGATCGGAGGCAAAATGCCAGAAGCCGTAGATACAGGAGAGGGTCACCAGACGATTGGCATACCGCTGCCAGGTGTAACGACTTTCCACCCGGTCGACCCCCCCGGCCGACAACGCCTGCCAGTGCCCAGGCTCATCCCGGCAGCGGGCAAGGAAATCGGCGATCCGGTCGGCGACCGCCGGCCCATGATTGGGATCGATGTGAAAACCGGAAATACCGTCCTCGATGATCTCCAAGGGGCCGCCGTAGCAGGTGGCGAAGGTGGGCAGCCCCGAGATCATCGCCTCGATGACGGTGAGCCCGAAGGCCTCGAACAGGGCCGGCTGCACGAATACGCCGCGCCGATCGGCGACGACCCGGTACAGCTCGCCGGAGAACCGCTTGTCGAGGCGCATCCCCAGCCAGCGCATCCGGTCGTCGAGCCCGTGCCGGTTCATCAGGTCGTGCATCCGGCCGATCTGCTCCCGCTCCTCCTGGTCGCCGGAGACCGCGGCATCGATATAGCCGCCCACCACCACCAGATTGGCAAGCTCCCGCAGCCTTGGGCTGTTGGCGTACCACTCCACCAGGCCGGCGAGATTCTTGATCCGGTCCAGCCGCGCCATGGTGAAGATAATCGGCTTTTCCCGGTCGGCAAGCGCCCCCCTGGTGTCCGGCCGGACGCCGCCGAAAAGCAGGTCGTCGATATCCGCCGCCATTTCGGTCAACCGCCGCCCCTGCTCCGCATGGGGGAAATAGACCTCCGGGTCCGCGCCGGGGGAGACGATATTGAACTTGGGATCGAAGACATCGATGCCGTTCACCACC
>DHYT01000223.1:0-170 GCA_002415465.1 Desulfobulbaceae bacterium UBA5123 | reverse complement strand
GGCGATGAGATCGGCGGTGAACTGACAGGAAAAATGGTAGGTCGGCTCATTGTCGCGCCAGTAGAGGGCCGAATGCAGATACTTGGTTTTCTCCAGGGCATGGGCGATATTGCACTGGGTAACGCCCAGTTGATGGGAAAGAAGATAGGCGACCAGATTGCCGTCGGAGT
>DHYT01000160.1:4854-12994 GCA_002415465.1 Desulfobulbaceae bacterium UBA5123 | reverse complement strand
GTAGGGACACATGACCCGAAACGTCTCGAGATAGGCCTGGTTGAGGTCCTGCCGCATCTCCGCGAAATCCCGGTAACGGTCATCGACGGCAAAGGCGACCGATTTTTTCAACACCTTGACCAGGGTCGGAGAAAGCGGCTGGCCGGCAACCGCCGGCGCCGGTTCGGGGATGGCCTGTTTGACGTTGTTCTTGGCAAACGGCTTCTTGCCGCACAGCATCAGCCAGAGGCAAAGACCGAAGGAAAAGATATCGGTACGGTGATCGACGTTGTGGGTGTTTGCAAACTGCTCCGGAGATGCAAATCCCGGTGTGCCGCGGAACCCCACCGTACTCCCCTCATCCGCGACGTCGGTGGGCAGCGGCGCCGCCTTCTTGTTGCCGTCGCGGTCCGCGGCCTTGAGCAGGATGCCGAAATCGGTGATCTTCAGAAGCGCGTTTTTGGTGACCAGGATGTTGGCGGGCTTGATATCACGATGGATGATCCCCTGCGCGTGGGTGTACTCCATGCCGTGACAGAACTGCACCGCAAGGGAAAGCGCGGTGCGAAGATCACGGCACCGACCGGCCTTGATCCATTCGGCAAGGCTGCCGCCATCAACATATTCGATAAAGAGATGCGGGATTCTGTCGACGGCCAGCACATAATAGCAGGCGGCGATATTGGGATGCATCCCCATCCTGATCCAGCCGTTTGCCTCCTTGATGATCCGCTGCATGCCCTCATGGTCGGCCAGCACCTCCGGGCGCGGCGACTTGATCGCCATCTTGATCCCCCACCCCAGGTGATCGCAGATATAGACCCGGCCCATGGCGCCGGAAAGGACGCTCTCAACCTTGTAGCGCTCCATGATCACATCGCCGGGCCGCCACTCCTTGACGGTGACACGGGCGGCGCGAGCCAGCCCGGACGGCATGATGGTGGGAACATCAAGTTCGTCGCCCGAACGGGAAGGGCTGGACGGCTTACTGGCCTTGACAAGCTTATTGTAAAGATTTCCTAACATTCGGAACTTATCCGAACTGAAGCTTGGTGGAGCGGATTTCGATGATATCTCCCATGTGTAACGGCCGCTCATCCTTGATCTGCAGGCCGTTCAAACGGGTTGAGGCCCAACTCCGCTGCGGAACGATAAAGAATTTTTCATCGCGCTTGATGATATAGCATTGCGCGGCGGCGACAAACCACCCGCCGATCACCACCTCGCAGGTGGCATCCTTGCCGATCTTGATGCTGTTTTTACCCTTGACTGAGAGGCGGCTCGGCCGGGCATCGCCCTGCAGGACGACAAGAAACGGACCGTCCTTGGCACTTACGGGCGCGGATTGCTTGGCGGCGGCACCCTTCTTGTTGGTGACGAAGACGGTCTCATCGTCAAGGTCCATCGAGGTCACCGAGGAGGAGATGACCGGAGCGCCACCGGCAACCGCCGTCGGAACCAAACGGAATTTCCCGATATCAATGGTATCGTTCTTGGAAAACGGCACCATCTCGGTGATTTTCACCCCGTTGACCATGGTGCCATTCAAACTCTTCAGATCGGTAACGAAGTACACGCCATTCTGCAGCTCAATGGCGGCATGCACCCGCGAGATGGCCGTGTTGTCGATCACCACGTCGGCCTCGGAACCACGACCGATGGTGACCCTCCCCCCCTCTTCGATGGCAAAGGTTTTTATCGGTCTATCCTGGAGCATCACTGTCCATTCTTCCATACATACTCCTCGTCAGCGCTTGTTTGGAACGACCTGCGGCGCGGAGGTCTCGCCGATGGCTTGACAATATTCAAAGCCGAACCTAACAACACAACACAAGGTTCCGACTTTCGAAAAGAGTAGCATATTTTATCGAAGCGATTAAGAAAAAACACCCTCTAACAATGGAATATTTTTTACAAATCACGTAAAATATGTTCCACTATTTCAATAATTAAACCTGAAAATAAGCATATCCAACTTTCACACGATTGCCCTATGACACAAGAACCGCAAGCCGCATCAGAGAAACTTTCTGAAATCTTTGCAAAAATGAACATGAGTGAGTTGCCGGCGATGTCCAGCAACGTGCAGGAACTCATCTCGTTGACACACAGCAGCAGAAGCGCGGCTTACGACCTTTCCAAGGTAATCCTCAAGGATTATTCTCTCACCAACAAGGTTCTGCAGGTGGTCAACTCCGCCTATTACGCCCTGGGCAAGCAGGTCAACTCCATTTCCCGCGCCGTTACGGTTTTGGGTTTTGATGCGGTGCGCGATCTTGCCACCGCCATCGCGCTTTTCGAGGATTTCATCAAATCCGGCGTCGAGAAGGACGAAATCAGCAAGGTCCTCACCCGATCCTTCCTGAGCGCCCTCCAGGCCCGCGACCTGGCGGTTAAGAAAAATCTCAAGGTTTTGCCGGAAGAGACCTTCATCTGCACCCTCCTCCACCATCTCGGCAAGATCATCGTCCTCATTTACCTGCCGGACATGTACCGGGACATCCAGTCACGCATTGAAAACGGCCAGGATGAGGACAAGGCGGCCATTGAGGTCCTGGACGGCCTCACCCTGTATACGGTCGGGCAGGAAGTGGCGCGGTTCTGGAATCTATCGGAAAAAGCGATCCTCGCCATGGAGCCGGACCCTCCCGAACCCAAGAGCAAGAGCGACTCGGACAGCATCCTGCAAAACCTCGCCCGCTTTTCCAATCAGATGGTAGACACCATCTGCAGCGGCCACGATATCGGCCCGCTGCTTGAGAAATACGGCGAGATGCTCTCCGTCGACGCCGAAGAAGCGGTGGAGATGGTCGACCACAGCATCGACACCTCGGAGGACATCTCCGACTCCTTGCGTTTCGGCCTTTCAAAGCTGAAGATACGCAGCAAGGTCCGCAAACTCGACGAGTTGATCAAAGATCCCGAAAAGATGGCGCGGGCAGAGAAGAAGAGGGAAAAAGAAGAGGCTGGCCTGCATGTTGAGGTTTCTGCGGGCAAGAAGGTGGGGAAAGGAATCGAGCAGGAAGAGGCGGAGGAACTCAACGAGCTGCCGATCAGCACCGACAAATCCATCAATGACTTTATCCGCGACATCACCGAAACGCTGATGGGGCCGTTCGACCTCAACGATTTTTACGCCAACCTGCTGGAAGGATTGTACCGCGGCATCGGCTTCGACCGCATCATCCTCGCCATTGTCAGCATCCAGCCGACCAGCATCTCCCTGGTGGGGCGCTTTGGCCTCGGCGACATCGACCCCAACGGCGTCACCAGCTTCAAGCACGATCTGGCCAATCCGGACTACGCCATCCCCCGCGCCCTCAAACAGGGGAAGGACATGGCCATTCCGGCCAACGCCAGCGGCGCCTTCCCCGACGACCTGCGCTATCTCGTCAAGGGAAGAACCGTCTACCTCTTCCCCATCTGTCTCGACAAGAAGCCCATCGGGCTTTTATACCTCGACCGCAAAGCCGGCCGCCCCAAACTCGATGAAAGCAGGATCAAGGCCACCCGCCTGTTCCGCGACTTCGCGGTCATGGCCCTGCGCAAGATCCGCACCAAGAAGTAATCCTTACACCCCCGCACGCCATCTCTCGGCGCAGACACCCCACGCTCTTACTTCTTTTTTTCCACCCTGTCGATGGTGGCCAGCAGCTCGTCGGCGGCCCTCTTCTCCTCGCTGTCCTTCTTGGCCAGTTCGACGGCCTGCCGCAAGTGGCGCTTGGCCATCTCCACGTTGCCGTCATACCAATGATAGGCGCCGAGATGGTAATAGCCGGAGGCCATTTCACCCATCTCGGCCTTGATCCGCCCCAACTGCAAATGCAGATCGACGTTATCGGGCATCACGACGAGCAGTTCGTCATACAGGCGCGCGGCTTCCGGCAAACGCCCGGCCTGGCGCAGCGAACGGGCCAGATAATACTTGGTGTGCAGACAGTTGGGCGCAACCGCAAAGGTTTTCTGGAAGATCTCCAGGGCCTTTTCGTAATGTCCCGCCTCAAAATGGATATTGCCGAGATCGGTCTGCAAGATATGCTGGGCGGGGTAATGGGCAATCACCTTCGCTAGCGAGGCGAGCGCGCCGGTAAAATCGGCATTGGCGAGTTGCGCCAGGGATACGCCATACCACGCCATCGCCCGCCGGTCGGCATCGAGTTCAGGGTCATCCGCCTCGCGCAGATACACCGGCAACAACGCGGATGGCTCTTCACTCATGGCAAGGATCCGGCATTTGATGCGCCGGAAGGCAAACTGATCCTCGGATGGGTATGTGACGGCGCCATCCATCTGCAACAGGTTCTGCACATACCCCATCCGCAGGGCAGGTTGCGGATGGGTGAGCAGATACGCAGGCACCTGGCCTTGCCGGTAACGGTCAATCCGGTACATTTTCTGTAGCATGCTCACCATGGAGGTCGGGTTCCGATCGAGTTCCCGCATATACTTATAGGCCAGGCGATCAGCCTCTTCCTCGTCCTGGCGGCTGAACTTGAGATTCATGGTGGTGCCGGCGGCCAGCGATCCCACAACCACCGCCTCGGATACCGGCCCGGCTCCGAGAAGAATGCCGGCCAGGGCCATGGCGGCGGTCCCGGCATTGACCTTTGTGGATTTCTCTATCCGGTCGGCAATATGACGACTGGCGGCATGCCCGACCTCGTGGGCGACGACACTCATCAATTCCCCCTCGGTGGCCATGGTCTTGATCAGGCCGGAATGGATAAAGATCATCCCGGAAGGGGCCGCAAAGGCATTGAACTCCTTGTTTTTGATCACAAAAAAATGATAATTAAAAAACTGTGGCCCGGCCGCCCGCAAGATGTCGCCGCCGACTCGGTTGACATACTGAACCACGTCGGGGGCATCGATCACCTTGAACTCCTTGCGGACGATGGCGAGCAGCTGTTCGCCGACCTCCTTTTCCTCGCCCACCGAAAAAGCCGCGACCGTCCCCACCGGCCAGACAGCCGTGAAAAAAACAAACCATCCGCAAACCGCCGCGAGGATGGGCTTCTGCCACCTTCTGCTCAAATGAAACATAGCACTCCAAGAAAATAATTTGGCCCGCCCGACATATTTGCACGCCGGCAGCCCCTTAACAAATTCCAGCCATTATACCATCAACTGCCCTTTGCTGCCCAGATTACCTGACAAGCCGCTCGACTCCATCCTAAATCCATGAATCAGGAGGGAATCGTATCGAGACATCTTGAAATCTTTCATGGATACGGTATAGATGTGCCATGCTCAAAGAATTACGCATTCAAAATCTTGCCCTGATCGAGTCGCTGCACATCGAACTCGGCGACGCCCTTACCGTCCTCACCGGTGAAACCGGGGCTGGGAAATCGATCATTCTCCAGGCCATCCACCTGCTTTCCGGCGGCAAGGCATCATCCTCCTGGATCAGATCCGGAACCGAGTCCGCCGAGATAGAGGCCCTTTTTGAAATCAGCGATCAACGCGGCGAACTGCCGAACATGATCCGGGAGATGGGCTTCGACTGCGACGGGGACCTCGTTATCAAGCGCTCGCTTGCCCAAAACGGCAAAAACCGTTTTTACATCAACGGCAGCCTCGCCACCGCCAAGGTCGCGGCCGAAATCACGGAAAACCTGCTCAGCGTTGCAAGCCAGCATGACCACCAACAGCTCCTTGCCGCACGCCGCCACCTGGATGTCCTCGACACGGTCGGCAACCTCTGGCCCCAGCGGCAACACCTAGCCGACCTGCACAACCGCTGGACCGCGCTGACAAAGGAATACGAAGCCCTGCGCGCCCAGGAGCAGGGCAAGGAACAACGGCGGGATTTCCTCACCTACCAGTGTCGCGAGATCGAAGAAGCCGGTCTGCAAGCCGACGAGGAAGAAACCCTGCGGATCGAGAAGGAGCGCCTCAAGGCAGCAGACACCCTGATCAGCCTCGGCCAGGAGAGCCGGCAGCTTCTGGCCGAAACAATCACCGACGCCATGGGGGTTCTTCGGCAAAACATGGAGAAGATGGCCGCCCGCGACCCAAGCATCAACGCGCTTGCCGAGGCCATCGCCGGCCATGCCTATGAACTCGCCGACAAGGCATCCGAACTGCACCGCTACCTCGATGGCGTCACCATCGACCCGGCGAGACTGGAGGCGGTTACCGCCCGCATCGATCTGCTGCAACAACTCAAACGAAAATACGGCGAAACCGTGGCCGAGGTGATTGCCTTCGGCGAGCGCTCCAGAAAGGAGTTGGCCGAGATGGACAACCTTGACGAACAGCTGGTCGAACTGGCGCGCGACAGCAACAATGCCGGCAAGGAACTGCTTGACCATGCCGCCAAACTCTCGGCCACCCGCCGAACCGTGGCCGCTAGCCTTGAAAAATCCATCGGCGAGGAACTGCGCTCGCTGAGTTTCGAGCAGGCAAATCTCTCCATACAGTTCACCAATCCCGAATCAATCGACCTCGGCGACATCAACGCCACCGGCTGTGACCGGCCGGAGTTCATGTTCTCGGCCAACCCCGGCGAACCGCCCAAGCCACTCGCCCAGATCGCCTCGGGCGGCGAATTATCCCGCCTGATGCTGGCGCTCAAATGCTTGCTGGCAAAAAACGATCACGTGGAAACCGTCATCTTCGACGAGGTGGACGCCGGCATCTCCGGCAAGGCGGCCGAGGCCGTGGCGCGCAAGATCAAGGAACTCGGCCGCCACCATCAGGTTATCTGCATCACCCACATGCCACCCATCGCCGCGGTCGCACAACAGCATTTTACCGTCTGCAAAGCGGTGGCCGACAGCCGCACCCGCACCGCCATCACCCTCCTTGCGGAGCCGCAGCGGGTCGACGAACTGGCAAGAATGCTCGCGGGCGACTCGGTTACCGAAAACACCCTGGCCTACGCCAGGGAAATGCTCAACGCAGGCCAACAGAAATGACATCCCCACCAACCACCGCGCTGGCCCTTTTTTCCGGCGGCCTCGACAGCATCGTCTCCTGCCGGGTGATGATGGAGCAAGGAATCCGGGTGAAGGCGGTCAAGTTCGTCACCCCCTTTTTCGGCTACGACCTGCTGGCCCGCGAACAGGAATACGCCACCGAGATCCACGCCAAATACGGCATCGATCTCTGCCTGCGCGACGTCAGCCGGCCGTACATCGAGATGCTCCGCAACCCGCCGCACGGCTACGGCAAGAATTTCAACCCCTGCATCGACTGCAAGATCCTGCTCTTCACCGAGGCAAGAAAAATGATGCCCGAAGTGAACGCGCAGCTGTTGATCTCGGGCGAGGTGATCGGACAGCGCCCCATGTCGCAACGGCGAGACACCTTGCGGCTCATCGAACGGGACAGCGGCTGCGACGGGATACTCCTGCGCCCCCTCTGCGCCAAGAAACAACCGCCAACCATCGCCGAGGAGCAGGGCCTGGTCGACCGCGACAGACTCCATGACCTTTACGGCCGCGGTCGCCATGGGCAGATCGCGCTCGCCGCGCAATTCGGGATCAGCGACTATCCAGCGCCCGCCGGCGGCTGTGTCCTCACCGACCCCATCAAAAGCAAGCAGATCGCCCGCTACTACGCCGAGGAACAGGAGGTGCGGATTCCAGATCTGCTCATGCTGCAGGCGGGGCGACAGTTCATGCTGCCCAACGGCGGCTGGCTGGCGCTTGGCCGCGACGAGAAAGAGAATCCGCGGATCGCCGCCCTGGCCGGCGACGGCGACATCCTCCTGCAAATGGATGATCGCCCCGGCCCCACCGCCCTGTTGCGCCGTGGCTCGCACCCGGAAACCAAGAAAATCGCCGCCGCCATTGTCATCCGTTACGCCAGAAAGAGCCCCGCAGGCCCCACGGCCGGCACCGTCAATATCTTCCCGGACCGACGTTGCCTTGATGACGAAACGCCGATGGAAAAGATCACCACGGAACCGCTTTCCGAGGAACGAAGCAGATCCTTGCAACGGTGAACAGCGACAAGCCTTGCCGACACAACACCCCTTGACACTTGCGCATAAAATTGATAGTAGCATTAGTCGTAAAATCGCATGGCGCAACGATACACGCCAAGTAACGTCAGCAGACCAGGATGAGGCGAATTACGCGTCACCCGGCTTGGCTGACGCCGAGTCCAACTGCAAGACACCTGCCGGTGTAGCTCAGGGGTAGAGCAACTG
>DHYT01000160.1:0-4737 GCA_002415465.1 Desulfobulbaceae bacterium UBA5123 | reverse complement strand
AATGCCGCCGCCACACCGCCCGCCGGCACATCCGGCGCAAACGCGATTAAAGGTTTGCCATCGTGTCGGAAAAACATGTACCATTGTAACTGATAACCCGCCAGCCGCAACGGCCTCAGACCAACCGCACGAGCAACAGTGATGAAAAAATCAATCGCGTCGATATGTACGGCAGGCATCCTGCTCCCAATCCTGCTGGCAAGCACGCCCGCCCTGAGCCGCACCTGCCTCAACGGCAAGTGCCATCAAGCCCTGACCGTCTCCCGCCACCTGCACGGACCGGTCGCGGCCGAGATGGCCGGCGCCAAGGGATGCATCGCCTGCCATCAGTCAAACGGCCAAGCCTGTACAAAAAAAAGGGCCGGAAAATTCATCCTCGCCAAACAAGAGAAGGAGCTTTGCCAACTCTGTCACGGGAAGGGAACCGCCACCGAGCATACCGACAGCCAGACCGGATGCCTTCATTGCCATGACCCGCACGGCTCGGACAAGAGCCCCAACCTGTTGCGAGCCGATCCGGAGACGCCGTAAACGGCTCAGGATGCGCCGGGTCGCCGTTCTGCGCGCCCGGCCAGAAAGGGATCAAGCAGCCCCGACATATCGCTCCAGATACCGGCCCAGTTGCGTGAAGCTGCAGACGAACGCCTCGATGGGCGTCTCCTTGCCCTTGAGGGTATAGGTGCGTGAGGTGAAACAGGCGTCAATGTCATCGAGATAGGCGGCGGTATCATGGCCGACAATGAGATCGATCCCGTTTTCGTGCGAAGTCATCCCCTCCAGCCGGAAGGCGACATTGACCATGTCGCCGACCACCGTGTAATCACGGTGCCCCCGCCCACCCATGTTGCCGAGCACGGCCTCCCCGGTATTGAGCGCGCTGCCGATCTCGAGGGTAAGCGCGTTGCCGGGCCAATTGAGGCCCAGAACGCGGGTGGCGTCCTTGATCGCCATCGCCGCCTGCATTGCCGACAGGATGGCGCTGCGTTGGTCCTTGCCGCCGATCCACATCGCCATCACCGCGTCGCCGATAAACTTATCGACGATGCCGCCGTACTTGCGAACCAGCTTGGTCACCTCTTCCGACCAGATCTGCAACAACTTTGATATCTGCTGATCACCGAGTTGCTCCGCCAGACGGGTAAAGCCATGGATATCACAGAGCAGGACGGTAACAACCTCTTTCTCGACAAAGGCAACCGTCTGATTATCGGCAAACTCCGCCTCATCGATGGTTTGCCCGGAGGCGACCGAGGCGTCATGCAGGAAAACGAGCTGCGTCTTGCCGATGCCGATCATGTCGCCGGAACGGAGCGGGGTCGGCGTATNNGGTGCCGTTGGCGCTCCCCAGGTCAATCAGGTTATGCACGCCGTTTTCCTCAACCTGAATCATCGCGTGCTGCCTGGATACCCAGGTAAACGGCAACAGGATGTCACTCCCGTCCGCACGACCCAGGCGATAGGTATTCTTGCCGCCGATATCCCACCGTTCAACCTCGCTCCCCTGCTGATTCATCAGGATGAGCGAAGCGGCTGTTTCCCCGGGGGGCCTCACCGCCGAACTGTCCATGTACCTTCTCCGAAATTCATTTGCCGCCCCCCTTGATTGCGGCGATGACCTCGCCGACCTCGGGAAAGCGCCCCGCCTTGGCCTTGGAGAAGATCTCCCGACCGTCAACCGCGACGACAAAAACGCCGCCGGCACCGGCGATCAGCTCTGTTTCCGCCCCCAATTCTCGTTGCAAATGGTCTCCCAAACTGGAGGCCTTCGGTAAATAGTTTCACTGCGCACAGTAGGTTATGGCAATCTTCATCGCTGGTTCCCTCTTTTCCTGTTGTTGTGCAACGGCCAATGCTTTACTATGTGGCATTCCAGGGTCGTCCGCAACACTTTCTGTCGTTATTGCACCACGTTACGATAACACACGTCTCACCCCTGGGGAAGAGGACAACATCTTACCCTATTTACAAATCAGATCATACACCCGACAGGGCGGCCAACGACGAAAATTTTTTACGGAAACTCGTCACCGGTCTTGTCGCCAGACGCTTGCAGTCGACCCATGCGCAAAGACTTCATCGACGATCCCAAACTTCTCGCCCTGCGTGAGGCCCTCGAACAACGGGAGGCCGAACGGCTCTCCCCCCTGGCAACATTAAGCATCAACAACCGCCGCCGCTGCCCGGAGACCCTGCCTGGCCACCGGCTCGCCTTTGCCGTGGACGCCGACCGAATCCTCCATTCACGCGCCTACACCCGCTACATCGACAAGACCCAGGTNNAGGCGACCTGTTCCGCACCCGCCTGACCCACTCGATCGAGGTCGCGCAGATCGCGCGTTCGATCGCCCGCAGCCTCGGGCTGAACGAGGACCTGATCGAGGCCATCGCCCTGGGCCACGACATCGGCCACCCGCCCTTCGGCCATGACGGCGAATCCATCCTTGCCGAACTCTGCGTGGAACACCAGGCCTACGCGTTCCAACACAACATCCAGAGCGTCCAGTTCCTGGACCGCCTGGAAAAAAAAGGCCGGGGCTGGAATCTTACCCTGCAAACCCTCGACGGCATCCTCTGCCATGACGGCGAGATCCACAGCCGACGCATCGCCCCGGACCGTTCCGTTACCGATTTCGACGGTTTCGACCGCAAGCTGATCGCCAAGGCGACCAACCCGGCGCTGGAACTCGCCCCCATGACCATGGAAGGCTGCGTGGTCCGATTCGCCGACACCATCGGCTACATCGGCCGCGACATCGAGGACGCCATTACCCTGAAGCTGATCAGTCGCGCCGAAATCCCGGATGCCTGCCGCAATATCCTCGGCGACAAAAACGGCAGCATCGTCTATCGGCTAGTGGCGGATCTGATCACCAACGGCAGCAACAATGACGCCATCTTCTTCAGTGACGACATCGCCCTCGCCTTGCAAATGCTTAAAAAATTCAATTATGAACGGATCTATCGCAATCCTGTTATTAAAAAGGATTACGAAACCATCCGTATCTGTTACCGTGTCTTATTTGAGACCTACATGCAGGATTTGCACGGTGCAAAGCAGCACTCGCCCGTGTTCACCGATTTCCTGGATGACAAGCCGCCCACTTACCGAGAATGTCATCAACCGGCAGAAATCGTGCGCGATTTCATCGCCGGGATGACGGATAACTATTTTCTTAGAGCAGCCGCCGCCCTGGGCTGCCGGATACCGGGCAAAAAACGAATCTGACCCCGATCAGGCATGACGGAACTCGCGCAAAAACTAAAAATCCAGAAATTTCTGCCCGGCGAAAACACCGCCATGCTGATGATCGCCATCGCCATCGGCGTGACGGCGGGTTTTGCCAACATCCTCTTCCGAACCGTCACCGAACTGGTGCATGAATTCATCTTCGTCAACGGCCATGAGGTGCTGGCCATCGGCGAGGGGGGCTGGCACCGCTTCCTGCTGCCGTTGATCCCGATGACCGGCATGGTGCTGCTCATCCCGCTCTCCCTGCTCTACCCCGGGCAGGTCAACGGCTACGCGTTCACCAAGTTCCTGCGCAAGGTCAACATCGAGGGCGGCATCGTCAGGTTCCGGACCATCGTCATCAAGATCATCTCCACGGCGCTCACCATCGGCACCGGCGGCTCGGCGGGCGTCGAGGGCCCCATCGCCACCGTCGGCGGCGCCCTGGGCTCGCAGGTCGGCCAGTTCTTCAAGGTGTCCGGCAACCGGATGAAGGTCTACATCGCCGCCGGCTGCGCAGGCGGCGTCGGCGCCATGTTCAACGCCCCCATCGCCGGCGTCTTCTTCGCGGCCGAGATCGTCCTCCTCGGCACCTATGAGATATCCTCCTTCTCGGCCCTGGTGATCTCCTCGGCCATGGCCACCGTTGTTTCCCGCGGCTACTACGGCGAGTCCCCGGCCTTCCCGATCCCCAACTACCATCTTGCCAACCCGGTGGTGGAGATCCCGCTCTACATCCTGATGGGACTCATCATCGGCGTCATCGCCGTGGTCCACATCCGTTTCTTCTATACCGTGCGCGACCGCTTTGCCGCCTTGCGCCTCCACCCGCAGCTGAAACCGATCGCCGGCGCCTTTGTGGTCGGCGCCATCGCCATCTTCTTCCCCCAAATCATGGGCGACGGCTATAGATACATTGAAAAGGTGCTGGCCGGCGACGGCACCATCTGGAGAATGACATCCCTCATCGTCCTCAAGATCTTCGCCACCGCCGTCACCCTGGGCAGCGGTGGCGCCGGCGGCGTCTTCGCGCCGGCCCTCTTCATCGGCGCCGTCATCGGCGGCGCCTTCGGCGGCATCGCCAACCTCTATCTGCCCGGCCTCACCGCCTCACCCGGCGCCTACGCGGCGGTTGGCATCGGCGCGTTTCTGGCCGCCTCCACCCACGCGCCGCTCACCGCCATCTTCCTCCTCTTCGAGATGACCGGCAATTACATGATCATCATCCCGATCATGCTCTCCAGTATCATCGGCACCATGGTGGCGAACCGCCTCTACCACGATTCCATCGACACCGTGGATTTCAGCCGCGAGGGGATCGATCTCCACGAGGGGCGCGAGGCGGCGATCATGCGCTCCATCAAGGTCGGGGCGATGATCACCGAGGATGTCGATTTCATCAGCGAAAACGCCAACGTCGATCAACTGCTGAAGATCTTCAGCATCGCCAAGAACAGCTTCTACTTCCCGGTTATCGACGACACCGGCCACATGGTCGGCATCATCTC
>DHYT01000140.1:358-3325 GCA_002415465.1 Desulfobulbaceae bacterium UBA5123 | reverse complement strand
GGGCTTGCGCTCCTTTTCGGTCTGACGGCTGAAGGAGAGGATCTGGCTGACCAGATTGGTGGCCCGCTTCGAGGCGTTGAGCACCTCTTTTAAGAGGGGCTGGCTCTTGCCGTCGGCCGGGGTATCGTAGAGCATCAGCTGGGTGTAGCCGATGATGGCGGTNNNCCGGCCAGGGTGCCGATGGCTTCGAGTTTTTGGGCCTGACGCAACTCTTCCTCGACCTGTTTGCGGCGGGTGACGTCGTCAAACAGGGCGACCAGTTCGCCGGAGGGCAGCTTGTAGACGTGGTGTTCCCGCCAGCCGCTGATCCGCTCATGCTGGTAGAAGGTGGGCGGGTTATGCTCGGGGGTGCCGGTGCGCCAGACCGACCGCAGGATCTCGGTCAGGTCGAATTCCAGGACGTTGGGGAAGATGACGTTGATGTTCTTGCCGATCACCTGTTCCTTGTCGAGCTTCTCGATTTCCTCGGCCGCCTTGTTGAAATCGACCACCACAAAATTTTCGCCGTTGTCGGTGGTTCTGAAGACGGCGGCGCCGCTGTTCATGTTGTCGAACAGGCCCCGGAATCTGGCCTCGTTGTTTTCGAGGATCTCTTCGGCTTGCTTGCGGCCGGTGATGTCATGGATGGAGCAGAGCAGGCCGGTGCAGGCGCCATGGTCGTCCACCACCGGGGTTTTGCTGATATGCAGCCACTGGCTTTGCCCACCGGGCCCTTTGGGGAGTTCCAGGTCCTGAAAGCTGGGGCGGCCCGAGTCCATGACCGCGGCATCCTCTTTTTGGTATGTGGCCGCGGCCTCGGCTGGGAAAAGATCGGCGTCGCTCTTGCCGATGATCTCTTCCGCCTCCTTGCCGATGTGTTTGCAGAAAGCGGCGTTGACCGCCAGGTACACGGAATGCCGGTTCTTGAGGGCGATCAGGTCGTTGGTTGAGGCGAGGATGGTCTCAAAGAGGTTCCGTTGCGTCTTGAGGGCGGTTTCGGCGGCATGGCGCGCCGAGATGTCGTTGAAGATCACCACCGCGCCCTTGATGGCGCCCTTTTCAAGGATCGGGGTGCTGGTGTATTCCACCGGGAAATATGACCCGTCCCGCCGCCAGAAGACCTCATCGGTGCCGTGGTGGAGCTGGCCGTCCCTGATGGCCGCGTGGATCGGGCATTCCGCCAAGGCGTAGGGGGTGCCGTCCGGCTTGGCGTAGTGGGCGATATCGTGGTGCGACTTGCCGATCAGGTCCTCCTGCGACCAGCCGAGGAACCGGGCGGCGGCCGGGTTGACAAAGGTGGTCAGCCCATTTTGGTCGAGCCCGTAGATGCCTTCGCCGGCCGAGTTCAGGATCTGTTCCTGCTGCCGGCGCAATTTTTCAAGGTTCTGTTCGGCCCGGGTCCGGTCGGTGACATCCTGCAACGTGCATTGCGTGTGCTTGAAGTTGCCGTCCTCGTCGTTGATGATGGTGCCGGTCAGCAGGGTGAATCGCTCCTCTCCGGTCTTGGTCCGCAGGCTGAGTTCGACGTAGCAGTTTCCTGTTCCGGTGGTTTTCAGTTGATCGTACTTCTGGATGAAAATGTCGCCCTGGCCGGGGGTGATGAAATCCGTGAACGGGCGTCCTTCCGTTTCAGGTCGGTCGTAGCCGAGCATGGCAAGCCAGGCGGCGTTGACGTTGAGCAGGCGGCCTGCGGCGTCCAGGGCCTGATAGCTGATGGGCGCCTGTTCGTAAAAGAGGCGGAAGTGTTCTTTCTGGCGCTCCAGCTCCTCGGCCACTTTTTTGCGTTCAATGAGCCGCCGGTGCAGGGTGTTGAAGCTGAGATGTATGGTCAGCAGACCGACAATCCAGAAAAAGAAATGGGTGATCCGCAGCAGGCGGATCTGGTCCGCCGAGATGCTCTCGAGCGGCGCGATGGGAATCGAGATGCTCATCCCGCCGCGGATGTCCCCCGCCTTATGTCCCTGCGCGGCATGGCATTGCAGGCACGATCTTTCGGTGATCAGGGGGCGCATCAGCCGGACATACATCTTGCCGTTGATCTGGGTGAGGGTGCTTTTTTCTTTTGCCCCGTCCTGAAAGGACTGTAAAGCCTCGATTTCCCATGGGTCAGGCTTGTTCTCCATGCGGATGGGGGTGAGACTGGTGATGTGGGCGGCCACTTGTCCCTCGCTCTGGGCCAGTTCGTAAACCTGTCGGATCATGTAGGCCGGATTGATGAGGGTCAGGACGCGGCCGGACGGGGTGGTGATGTCGCGCTCGGGAACAATGCCGGTTTTAAGGTACGGGTTCGAGGGGGTCTTTTCCGTCCGCGTGACATAGACGCCGCCGTGCTGGGAGTTCCATTGCCGGAAGAGGATATCCTTGTCGAAATGCGCCTTGGCCACATTGCGGGCGATATCTTGGATGGCGGCATGGACCTGGAGGTGGTTCCAGCGCAGCGAGGCGGCGACGACGATGGTCCAGCCGATGGAAAAAAGCAGGATGAACGCGGTCAGCCGGGTCGGTTTGAGGCGGGTCGCGGCGTGATGGTTTGTTGCTTCCGAAGAGAGATTCATTCTTACAGGATATACCCAAAAAGAGGGCCGCGTGGCTCGAATTATTTTACGTTTTTTGTTCCATTCGTCGGTATTGAATCGCCTCGGCGATGTGTTCGGCGCCGATGGCGGGGCTGCCGTCGAGGTCGGCGATGGTGCGGCCGATCTTGAGGATGCGGTGATAGGCGCGGGCGGAAAGGCCCAGTCGCGCCACCGCCTTTTCGAGCAGGGCAAGGGACGCCGGGTCGAGGAGGCAATGTTTCTTGATCTCCCGCGCCCCCATCTGGCCGTTGCAGTGCATGTGCCGGTGCCGTTGGTAGCGCTCCTTCTGGATCGCCCTGGCCCGGTTGACCCGGGCCTTGATCGCGGCCGAGGGCTCGCCGTCGCGCTGGGCGGAGAGGTCGCGCACCGGCACCGCCGGCACCTCGATATGGATGTCGATGCGATCCAGCAG
>DHYT01000140.1:0-194 GCA_002415465.1 Desulfobulbaceae bacterium UBA5123 | reverse complement strand
GAGGAAGAGGACGCCGTTGTGGGCCAGTGAAACCTCGCCGGGCCTTGGGATCTGGCCGCCGCCGATGAGTCCGGCGTCGGAAATGGTGTGATGCGGGGCCTTGAAGGGGCGAATGGTCAGCAGGCCGGAGTTTTCCGGCAGCAGGCCGATAATGCTGTATATCTTGGTGGTTTCAAGGGCTTCCTCGAAGCTGA
>DHYT01000147.1 GCA_002415465.1 Desulfobulbaceae bacterium UBA5123 | reverse complement strand
GCAGAGGATGGTCTGCTCGCCCATCAGGTCGGACTTGACCTCGGCGACAAAGGAGGATTCGAGAACGCCGGCCCGGTCGCCGCCCTGGGCGGAACAGAGGGCCTTGGCGATCTCGAGGCCGTCGCCTTTGGGATCGTTCTCGCCGTGGACGGCGATCAGGGTCGGCACGCCGAAACCGCGCACGTACTCGGCGCGAACCTCGGAGCCGGGGCATTTGGGGGCGACCATGATCACGGTGAGGTCTTCGCGGATCTGCGCGCCTTCCTCAACGATGTTGAAGCCGTGGGCGTAGGAGAAGGTTGCGCCCTTCTTCATCATCGGCACCACGGTTGCCACGACGTTGCTGTGCTGTTTGTCCGGGGCGAGGTTCATGACGATGTCGGCGGTGGGCAGCAACTCCTTGTAGGTGCCGACCTTGAAGCCGTTGCTGGTGGCGTTTTTGTAGGACTCGCGTTTTTCCTTGATCGCGGCGTCACGCAGGGTGTAGGAGACGTCGAGGCCGCTGTCGCGCATGTTGAGGCCCTGGTTCAGCCCCTGGGCGCCGCAGCCGACGATGACGATCTTCTTGCCCTTGGCGTACTCGCAGCCGTTGGCGAATTCACTGGCGTCCATGAAGCGGCAGGAGGCGAGCTCCCGCAGTTGGCGACCGAAGGGCAGGGAGTTGAAGTAGTTTTTCGACATGATGTTCTCCTGGTATGGATGATTTGGGGGAAGGGTCTGATGGTTCAATTTATTAATCTAGCAAATCTACGTTGTTTTTTGTATTGCGTAAATTGATTTGTTTGGTACGTTGTGTTGCGAAATGTGCAATATTTGGGTTGGCGGCAACGGTTCAAGGCAAGAGGTGGGGAGAGTATGGATATCCGTGAGCTTGAAATATTTTTGACCCTGGCCGAGCATCTGCATTTCGGCCGGGCGAGCCAGGCCTGCAACATGAGCCCCTCGGCCTTGACCCGCGCCATTCAGCGGCTGGAGGAGCAGGTTGAACAGCCCCTTTTCCTGCGTGACAACCGCACCGTGGCCCTCTCCGCCGCCGGCGAGCGGTTCAGGCTTTACGCGCGTCAGACCATCCAGGAGTGGCAGGGGTTTCTGGCAACGGTTCAAGACCGGCAGGCGGTGGCCGGCACACTTTCCATCTACGCCTCGATCACCGCCGTCTACAGCCTGCTGCCCCATCTGCTTGAATCGTATCGTAGCACCTACCCCGAGGTGCAGCTGGCATTGCGGACCGGCGCCGCCGAGCAGTCGGTCCGGCAGGTGCAGACAGGGGAGATTGATCTGGCAGTGGCCGCCTTCCCGGATCGCAACCGGTCCCGCATCGAATTCCTGCCCATCACCACCACCCCCCTGGTATTCATCGCCCCGAAGCAGTTGGATGGGGCGATGCCGACCACTTCCTCCGGTCAACTCGATCTGAACCGCGCCCCCCTGGTATTGCCGCAGACGGGATTGTCGCGCCGGCGGCTTGAAAAATGGATGAAGCAGCATCGGGTGACCCCGAACATCACCTCCGAGGTCTCCGGCAACGAGGCGATCATCCCCATGGTGACCCTCGGCTGCGGCATCGGCATCGTGCCGCGACTCGTTCTTGAGCGGAGCCCCTTTCAGGACAAGGTGGTCATCGTTGAGAATGCGCCAAGGCTCGAGCCCTATGTCGTGGGGCTGTGCTCGACCAAGAAGAATCTGCAGCGGGCAAGCGTGAAGGCCTTCTGGCAACTGGCCACGGAGCAGTCCGCATAGGCTCGGCTGGCGCGTGGTTGATCCTCAGCGTCGGCAGGAGTCCCGGTTGAGGAATTTCTTGACCAGCGAGGCCATGTAGCTGCTGGGGGTGTGTTTGCGGAGGATGAATTCCATCTGTACCTCATCGATCTCTTCGCCCAGGTTGCCGCGGATGGATGCGGATTTCATCGCGGCGGTGATCTGCGATGGGTAGACGCTGCGATGGCCGGTGGTCAAAAAACAGGTGACGCAGGCCACCGCCGCGTAGGGTGCGATCTTGGGGCCGAAGATCTCCATGGCCAGGATGCTTGCGGCGATGGGGGTGTTGGCCGCGCCGGCAAGCAGGCTGACCATGCCGATGGCGGCGAATGTCGCCTGGTCGAGATGCATGACCGCGGCATAGAGGCTGCCGAAGGTGGAGCCGATGAAGAAGATCGGGGTGACCAGGCCGCCGCTGCCGCCGAAGGTGATGGTGATGCTGGTGAAAAGCATCTTGGCCGCCGAGTCCCACCAGTTGACCGGCGCGCCGCTGAGGGTTGCCTCGATGGTCTCAAGCCCCAGGCCGAGGTAGCGGTCGCCCAAGGCAAGGGCGAGGCCGACCAGCGCCACCCCGGCGGCAAAGGCCTTGACCGGTGGCGCGAAGGGGATCCGGTCGGCAACCCTTTTGCAGAAGTGGATGGTCTCGATGAAGAGCAGACAGCACAGGCCGAGAAGCATCCCGCCGATGACTACTTCAATAAAATATAGTTGCGAGAAGGTGGGGACCAGGTCGATGGGGTGATAGAAGTAGCTGACGCCCAGGGCCGATGAAATCTGATAGGAGGTGATGCCGGCGATGAAGGAAGGCAGGAGCACGTCGTACATCAGGCTGCCGATGAAGAGCACCTCGATGCCGAAGATGGCGCCGGCGATGGGAGTGCCGAAGACCGCCGCGAATCCGGCGCTGATACCGCAGATGACAAGTTTTCTGCGGTCCGTGTCGTTGAAGCGGAAGATGTCGGCGCAGGTGGCCGCGATGGCGCCGCCGATCTGGGCGCACGGGCCTTCCTTGCCGGCTGCCCCACCGGAGATCAGGGTCAGGAGGGTGGCCGCCAGCTTGACCGGCACGACCTTGGCCTTGATATGGCCGTTGCGCCTGTGCACCGCCTCGATAACCTTTTCGGTGCCGTGGCCTGCCGCCTCCGGGGCGATGGTCTGGGTGAGCAGGGAACTTATGAGCAAGGCAAAGGGGAGCAGGAAGAAATAGGAGGGATAATGTCCCGCCCAAGTCGTGCCGGCCTGCAGGATGAGGATGAAGGCGGCGGTGGCGCCGCCCACCAGCACCCCGATGATGCTGGCGAGGGTAAACCATTTGAAGACGCTGATCATCAGAATGGTTTCTTCGGCCAGGCTGCGCATGGCGCCGTGCAGTTGTCGCATGGTTTGGCTCGTGTCTGGTGAAAATGAACAAGGCCATGCAAGGATGAACCCCGCATGGCCTTGGGTGTGACTGACAGGTCAAGCCGCCACGGGATTTATCTTACACGCTGTGGCGCTTATTTCAAGGAAATAGACGCGGTGCGTTCACTGATGCCGCGTTTGAGCACCTCGCGGTTGTAGGCGTTGATCACATCGCGACGTTTGATCATGCCGAGTACCCAGCGGTTGGTCTTTGATTCCACCACCGGGATCTCCTCGATGCCCTTGACGTCGTAATGGGTCAGGGCGGTGTAGAGGTTGTCGTCCGGGGTGAGGGTGATGACGTTGCG
>DHYT01000056.1 GCA_002415465.1 Desulfobulbaceae bacterium UBA5123 | reverse complement strand
CCATGGGGGATGTTTACCTCAGCAGAGAAATGGAATATGCGCCATGAAGAAAATCAATACCGATTTCATCGTTGGTCTGTTTTTGCTTGCCGGTTTCGGCTGTTTTGTTTATCTCTCGCTGCAATTGGGAGAGTTTTCCATGTTTTCCATGGAGAAGAATTACACCCTGACCGCCGACTTCAATAATATTTCCGGGCTGAAGCCCGGTGCCGGGGTCGAGATGGCGGGCGTCGGGGTTGGGCAGGTGTTCAAGATTGCGCTTGGCGAAAATGATCGGGCGCATGTGACCTTGCTGCTGAAGCGCGGGGTGAAGGTCAGCGAGGATGCGATTGCCTCCATCCGCACCCAGGGAATCATCGGAGATAAATACGTTCGTATCAGTCAAGGCGGACTTGAAGATTTTCTCGCGGACGGCGGCGTCATCGAGGAAACCGAATCCGCGGTCGATCTTGAGGAGTTGGTGAGCAAGTATATTTTCGGTGATGTCTGATCGGCCACTATATTTGACTTGTCGCGGCCGTAGTTATGCCGCATAATTTTTTATAATACGCGACGTCCATCTTGGACGTTGTTTGTAACCACCGGCTATGCTTCCGTCGCCCTGTTGGAACCAAGCTTGAAAAAAGTGAGAGCAGAAAAATGCGAAGATTGAGGATTGATTTGCCGCTGCGCTGGCTGCTTCTGCTNNATGAACCCGCCGATGATGCCTGGGTCGATGACGTGCTGGTGGTTCAGGCCGAGAACAATGTCACCATCGCAGACCCCATTGAGCCGTTGAACCGGGTCTTCTTTCAATTTAACGACAAGTTGTATTTCTGGGTGTTGAAGCCGGTAGCCACCGGGTACAAGGCGGTCATTTCGGACGAGGATGTGCGGATGTGTTTCAGTAACGCCTTCCATAACCTCCTTGCCCCGGTGCGGATCGTTAATAACGTCCTGCAAGGGAAAATGGTCGGGGCGGGCAATGAATTGGCCTCTTTTGTCATCAATTCGACGGTGGGCATCGTCGGCTTGGCTGATCCCGCCCACAAGGAATTCGGCCTTGCCGCGAGCGATGAGGATTTCGGGCAAACCCTCGGCAGCTACGGCATCGGTGATGGGATGTATGTCTGCTGGCCGTTCCTCGGCCCGTCTTCGTTGCGCGATACGGTGGGCACGGTGGGGGATGCCCTGCTCGATCCACTCTTCTATCTGACCGCCTCCGGAGAATCAGCCGGGTATGCCATGCAAGGGGACAAGCAGGTCAACAGGGTTTCCTTGAACCTTGGCGAATACGAGCGGTTCAAGGAGGCGTCGTTCGACCCCTACGTGGCGGTGCGGAATGCCTATGTGCAGCATCGGCGCAGTCGGGTCAGGGATGAGATCGACGGCGGTGGCGGGTATGGGGANNCATGGGGGCGGTCAGGGGGAAGGGGTCGGCAAGGATGTCGTCAAGGCGGCTCCGCCGCGGTCGGCCGGAATCGTCATAATTGATGCGCCGTTAAAGAAGAAGGCGGTGGCGAAGGGGCCTCTTGCCGATGCGGTTGCCGGCAGGCCCGGTTATTACGTACTGGTCGGCGTTTATGGGGAGCCGGCCAATATTGAGCGGCAGAAAAATCGTTTGCATGGGGTTGGAGTGACACCGGTCGTCGCCCGTTATCATCGTAACGACTACTCCTTTTACGGCGTAGAGGTGCCGGGCGGCGGCGATTTCATCTCCGCCAAGCAGCGAGAGAAGGAACTGGTGATGGCTGGTTTCACTGAAACTTTGGTGGTCCGGCATTGATCTGCATCGTGCTTGCCGGGGAATTTTTTGATGTTATGTAAGGAGATTTGAGATGGTTCTGCAACGGATGGTCGGGGCAAAGGTGGTCATGGTCCTGCTGTCATTCTATCTGCTGACTGCCGGGATGCCGGTTTTCGCCGCCACGACTACGGAACCCATGGAGCAGGTGAAGGCATCCGTGGATGCGATCCTGCATATTGTTCGTGAGAACAAGCAGAAGCTTCATGGTGAACTCGCCGACGCCTTGCGGAAGCAAATCGTCGATATCGTCTACGATCGTTTCGACTTCCGGGCCATGTCGNNAACACGTCCCTGTGGCCTTGTCTTGAAACATCCTGTTTCAAACAGTCCTGAGAGGACACCCCTCACTACGTGTCGGCTCTTGCCATCCGTGAAAGGCCGGTGCAATAGTGGACACGGATAACTGGAAAACCATCAATGCCAAAGAGCAGGAGCATTTTGTTTTCTTGTTCGCCAAGCTCCTTGAAAATACCTATTACGACCGGATCAATTCCTACTCCAACGAAGAGGTAGTCTTCAAGGAGCAGCAGAAAAAGGAGGATAAGGCGGTCGTGTCGAGTGTGGTGATACGCAACAACGTCGAAACCCCGGTGGTCTATAAACTGCGGAGCAAGAATGATAAATGGCTGGTGTATGATGTGATCATCGAGGGGGTCAGTCTGGTGCGCAACTATCGCACCCAGTTTGACTCAATCATCGAGAAGGAGAAGTACTCGGGGCTGGTCAAGCGGCTGGAGGAGAAGATCGAGAAGAAAGATGCGGATCAGAAACCGTTATGAGCTCCGCAAGCATCATGGGGCCATGCCAGTTGGTTCGGGAACACGCCCAGGCCGCCTTTCGTTTTCTTACCGCCGAGGAGCTTGAGGAGCTCTGCCCGTTATTGCAGCTGCGGCGCTGGCCGGCCGACGCCGTGTTGATGCGGGAAGGCGAATCTGGCGAGTTCATGGGATTTCTTCTCGATGGGAAGCTTGCCGTCAGAAAGGAAACCTCCTTTGACGGCAAGCACATCCTGCTGGCGATTCTTGAGCCTGGCACCATGGTTGGGGAGATATCGGTGGTCGCCCGTGAACATCGAAACGCGTCGGTCGCCGCCATGGAAGAGAGTACGCTGCTCGTATTGAGCAGTGATGATTTTGAACTGCTGGTCACTCGTAATCCTGTCCTGGGGGTGAAATTTCTCAGTCATATTGTCAAGGTGGTCAGCTTGCGTCTCCGCAAGGCTGACGACCGGCTTGCCCGCCTTCTCTGATTGTCCCATCGCGGTTTTTCTTTATTTTTCTCTGCTTAAAAATTACATTACCGGTTAGTTTGCGAGTTCAAACGGATTGATACCGTTTGCCCTTTTTTGGTGCGGAGCCATGCCGAAACTGCAGGACGTAATTTCCATCTCCACCCTTGACCTGGTCGAGTGCCTTTCCACGGCCATGGATCTGGTCAGCCCGGCCCTGGCCAACCATCAGCGGCGGGTCGGTTTCATCGCCCTGCGGCTTGCCGAACAGTTGGGGATGGGGGATGCGTTGCGCAAGGAGGCGCTGATCGCCGGCCTTTTGCATGATTCCGGCGCGCTCTCCATGCCGGACAGGTCAATTACCCTCAATTTCGAACTCGACGCTACCGCGACCTTTTCACCCCACCAGCATGCCGTTGCCGGCTATCATCTGATCCGTAAATTCCGTCCCTTCGCCGATGTCGCCCAGATTATCCGATTTCATCATCTGCCGTGGGGCAACGGCAAGGGCGGCGTCTGCCGCAATGAGGAGGTGCCGCTTGGCGCGCACATCACGCATCTGGCCGATCGTGTCGATGTCCTGATCAACGATAAAGCCAATATCCTCCTGCAGCGGCAGGATATTGCGAAGGTCATTGAGCAAAACAAGGGCAAGCTGTTTCATCCGTTGCTGGTCGAGGCCTTTGCCGAGGTGGCGGGGAAGGAGGCGTTCTGGCTTGATATCGCCAGTGTCTCCATGGGCGCAAGGGTGGTGGGGGAATCAGGTTTTGCCCATGAGAAGCTTGATTGCGATGATCTGCTGGATATGACCGAGTTGTTTGGCCATATCATCGACTTTCGAAGCCGTTTCACAGCCACCCACTCCAGTGGGGTTTCTACCTGCGCGGCCAGTCTTGCCAGGCTGGCAAGGTTTTCAGAGTCGGAGTGCATGATGATGAAGATCGCCGGCAACCTGCATGATCTTGGCAAACTCGCGGTGCCGGTTGAAATACTTGAAAAGCCTGCCGCCCTTACCGATGCGGAGTTCAGCGTCGTCAAGGCGCACACCTATTTCACCTACAAGGTGCTGCGCAATTTTAGGGATATGGAGAAGCTGCGGGAGTGGGCGGCCTATCATCACGAGCGGCTGGACGGCAACGGCTACCCGTTTCACCTGCACGGCGGGGAGTTGTCTTTGGGGGCGCGGGTGATGGCGGTTGCCGATGTCTTCACCGCCATCACCGAGGACCGCCCCTATCGGGCGGGGATGACGGCGGAAGAAGCAAGCCGGGTGCTCGTCAATATGGCGGCCAACAAGGCCCTGGATGGAGAGGTGGTAACGCTTCTGCTCGATAATTTTGCCGAGGTGAACCATTTGCGGATATTGGCGCAATCGGTGAGCCGCGAGGAATATCAGGCGTTCCATCAGGCCCTGTAGGGCGATGTTGGTATTTTTTCCCTTTCTTGATTTCTATTGCTTCCCCGTCAACATGATGACTGGATAGTCATGTTCCTTGCCGTCGTTGCCTTCCTTGGTGATGACGTGTGCGGCGGTCACGCTCAATTCGGTAAATCCGGCTTGTCTGGCCAGCGAGAGGAGTTCTTCCTTGGCCAACCCCAGATGCATGACACCGGTGCTGTCGCTGTGAAAGGTGCCGTCCTCGCTGGCCAGATCGGCGAGGGCAATGCGACCGCCGGGGGCGAGCAGGGCGTGCAGGGTGCGCATCAGCGCGCCGATATCGGCGATGTGATGGAGGGTCATGCTGCTGTAGATCAGCTGGTAGCGTTCCTCCGGGAGGGGATCGCGAGTCAGGTCGAGTTGGCGGGTGAGGATGTTGGCAAGGCCGATGGTGTCGATCTTTTTCCGCAGCGCAGCCAGCATGCCGCTCGAACTGTCGGTGGCGACAACCTTGCCAAGGTGCGGCGCGAGCAGGGCGGTGACCAGGCCGGTGCCGCAGCCGAACTCCATGGCGGTCATGGTCCGGTTCAGGGGCAGGGGGTTTATGATGGCCCTGGCAACGCCCCTTGCCAGTTCCACCCGGATCGGTTTGTCCCAGGTGGCGGCGGCCTCGTCGAAGAGGGTGACGGCCTTGTCGGGTGTTTTCATCTTCATGTCCCCATTTGCTTTGGCGGTGTTTGCCTGAATTTCTTGTCGGTTTACTGTTGCGTCTGCTGACGAAAGGTGACAGCGCCGTTTGCGATTCTGCCATATTGCCGATAGCGTTGAAAATGGGGGACCCATTCGAAGATCAGATTGGAGACCGCTTCCCACATGGAAACCCAGGCCACGATGGTCAGCCCTTCGATGGCGAGGTCTTTGAGGATATTGCCGGCGTCGCCATAACGGCTGCGGAGGGAAAGGGAGAAAAACACCAGGGTGATGCCAAGGCCGAGAAAGTAACAGAACCGGCCCAGGTGCTTGTTGATTTCACGCCGTTGGCGTTCCTGCTGATACTCGAAGTAGTGGCGCACGCTTCCGCGCACCCTTTCCATGTTTTCCTGGGTTTCCGAGCGCTCTAGATTGATGCGGATCAGAAAGGGGCGTTGCTTGATCTCGTGGACCGATTGGATCAGATATTCGGCGAACTTGATATCAAGATCCTTTTTGTTGTAGTTGGCGGTGCTGTCGAAGCGGTCGTAGAGTTCTGTAATGTTCGCGGCGGTGACGTCGATGATCAGCCGGCCTTCGGCATCCTTATCGTATCGGTCGGTAATGCTTTGACGCATAGGCGGCAATCCCTTGCACTTATTTGGCGGATGACAGCGTTAGGGCTGCAGTTTACCCATCTCTTCAACATGGCCGATGGCCACCAGCACGTCACCTTTTTCCAGGCGCTGGTCCGCCTTGGGGATAAATTTAAATTTGCTCTCCTGCGCCGAGCGGGTGGCGATGACCTGGATGTTGTAGCGGTTGGTGAGGTCCATCTCGCGCAGGTTTTTCCCGGCCCATTGCTCAATGACCAGTTCCTTGATGACCATCTCCCTGTCGAATGGAAGGTGTTCGATGAAGCCGGGGATCGCCATCCGGTTGGCCAGCTGCTTGGCGGCCAGGTGTTCCGGCATCACCACCTCGTCGACGCCGATCTTGTGAAGCAGTTTTTCGTGGTCGCCGTTGATCGCCTTGACCCATACCACCGGGACGCCAAGCTCTTTCAGGTACATGGAGATCATGGCGCTGGCGGCAATGGAGTCGCCGACGCTGACCAGCACATGGGTAAGGTCAGCCACCCCCATCTGGGAGAGCGCGGTCTTGTCGGTGGCGTCGGCCTGAAAGACCTGGCTGAAGACATGCTGGGCCCGTTTGATGTTGTCGGGGTCAACGTCGATTCCCACCACCGTGTGACCGAGTTCCATCAAGGTCTTGCCGAACTTGTAGCCGAATTTGCCTAGGCCGATGACGCCGGCCTGCAGGGTTTGATTCATGTTTGTGCTCCTTTGCTATCCGATCAGCATGTTTTCTTCCGGCCAGTCATAGTGCAGTTCCTCCTGGAAGCTTTGGATCGCCACCAGGAAAACGATCGGCCCCAGACGGCCGATGAACATCAGGGCGGTGATGATGCCTTTGCCGGCCATGGAGAGCTTTGGGGTCAGGCCGGTGCTGAGGCCGACGGTGCCGAATGCCGAAACCGCCTCGAAAAACAGGTCCAGAAAGAGGTCTCGCGTTTCCGGATGCGGCACGTCGCCGCCTTCGCTGATGGTAAGCAGCAAGGTGGCGAAGGCGATGATGCCGGTGGCAAAGACCAGCAGGAGCAGCGCCTTGTTGACCGATTCGCTGTTGATGGCGAAACGTCCCATCACGGCTTGGCGGCGGCCTTTGAATTGCGAATGGACGAAGGCGGTCAGGGCGCGAAAGGTGGTGACCTTGATGCCGCCGGCGCAGGAGCCGGGGGCGCCGCCGATGAACATNNNNACGGTGTTGAATCCGGCGGTGCGGCAGGTTATCGATTGAAACAGGGAGGAGAGCAGGGCTTCCTTGGTCGACATGTTGCCGTGGAAGCCGATGAACTCGGCCGTGTAGATGGCGATCCAGCCAAAGAGGATGAGAAACAGGGAGGTTTTGACCACCACTTGCGCATACCAGCTCAGCTTGCGCCCCTGGTTGTTGATGCGCGGCCGGCATCTGTTGCTGATGCATGCCTGCATTTCCACCAGAACCGAGAAGCCGATGCCGCCAAGGATGATCAGAAGCATGAAGACTAGGTTGATGCCGATGTCACCGCGCCAAGCGATGAGGCTGTCGCGGTAAAGGGAAAAGCCGCCGTTGCAGAAGGCGGAGACGGAGTGAAAGAGGGCGGAAAAAGGGGGGAAATCATTCGGCGCCTGCAGAAAGAGGAGCAGGGCGCCGGTCGCCTCGATGGTGAACGTCCACAAGACGATGCGGATCAGGAATTTCCCGAGATGGAAGGCCGGGTCATGGAGAAGGCTCTGGCCCACCGCGATCCGGTCGCTCAGGGAAACATGCCTGCGCCAGAGGTAAAAGGCCAGGCCGGTGAAGGTCATGATCCCCAACCCACCCAGCTGCAGGAGGCCAAGGATGACCGTCTGTCCGAAGCGGCTGAAATAGGTGCCGGTGTCGACAACGCTTAAGCCGGTGACGCAGGTTGCCGAGGTGGCGGTGAAGAGGGCGTCCATCCACGAGATGGGTGCGTTGGTAAGACTGATGGCGCTGTGCAGGAGCGAGGCGCCGCTGAGGATGACGAGGCCGAAAAAGAGGATCGGCAGGGCGTATGGAGGTATTGGGGCAGGGGTTTTCATGGATGGAGCAGGGGTTGAATGGATGGAGGATTTTCATCCTGTTGAAAACGGTTACCGACTTTTAGCGCGCGGGCCTTGTGAACGCAACAGAAAAGATGTGTTTGGAGCCACCGTCGTCCGGGCGGTTTTCCTCCGCTTGTTTGTGGCCTTTGACTGGGAATCGGCGTCAGTGAGGTCGGCAGCGGTTTGAGTGGTACATCCCGCAGCAGCAGACGAGGTTGATGGGTAAGGGATATTACATAAAAAAACTCGCTGCCCCGTGGAAGCTATAGTTACAGAGCAGCGAGTTTTACTATCTGTGGCAGGGGGCGGGCTCAGTTGGCGGCCAGGCAGTCGACTCGCCAGCTGCATTCGTTTTGGTCACAGTTGCCATTGCTCGTCTGGAAGCATGGGGTGTTGCCCTCGGTCACCTGGATGGTCCTGATCAGGTCAGCTTTTTTCATCTTGCCGGGATTGATGCCCATCTTTGTAGCCATGTCTTTGATTTCCTTCACTTTCATTTCCACACCCCTCTTTCTTTTGGATTACGTTGCATCTGATGTGTCGGAAGTCCCCACGTCATGTATTGCGTGAAACTAAAGTATTTAATGGTTTGATTTCGTGAAGTTGGCTGCATTTAAATAAATCAAATTATTATTGCGGGGCGGGAATGATATTGTCAAAGAAAAAATGCGCGCCAGTGACTTGGGTAAGGAATTGCTAGGTGGCGCAAGCAGAACGCACCAGGCGGGGGTCACTCTTGTTATTCGCCGATAATCTTGACCAGAACCCTTTTCCTGCGGCCGCCGTCAAACTCGCCATAGAAGATCTGTTCCCATGGCCCGAAGTCGAGTTGGCCGCCGGTGATCGCCACCACGACCTCGCGGCCCATGACCTGCCGTTTGAGATGCGCGTCGGCGTTGTCCTCGTAGCCGTTGTGGCGATACTGTCGAACTGGTTCGTGGGGTGCGAGTTTTTCAAGCCACACCTCGTAGTCGTGATGCAGTCCGGATTCGTCGTCGTTGATGAACACCGAGGCGGTGATGTGCATGGCGTTCACCAGGGCCAGGCCTTCGGTTACCCCGGAGGCTTGCAGGCATTCGTTCACCTGGGGGGTTATGTTGATAAAGGCTCTCCGTGTCTTGATGTCGAACCATAACTCCTTGCGATAACTTTTCATCGTGGCCTCGTTTATGATTGATAATTATTTGTTTATGATAATTTCCCCTATATTTGCCATGCGGTTCCTTTTGATGTCAAGTCGTGAATTCTTCAAAATATCGGCTGCTATTTGTTGACGGGCGCGGCGTTCATGTATTACTTAATATAGTTAAATGGCTGGTGATCAAAAGGGTAAGCATTGCAGAAGGGGACATGATGGCTGTGCAGGTTGGAGTAATCAGCGACTCTTTTTTTGCGAATAAGAATTGTTGGGAGTTTAACAACTGCGGCGAGAACAGAAAGCAATGCGCCGCCTATCCCAATTCCGGCAGGAGTTGCGCCTTTCTGGCCGGCACCGCCGGGCATTGCCAGGCCGTATCCTTTGACGAAAAGCATCAGAAGTGTGTGGCCTGCGCATTCTATAACAGCGAACATTTCGAAAACCCGGATGCGTTCGCCAAAAAATATGGCTGGCGGATTACGGGAAATCTCTTCTGATGCCCGGCGTCCGTGTCGGTTTGCCCGTTCTGCGCATGCTCCGGTTGTGACAATCCCCTTGACTTGCCCCGCTTCTTTTTTTAGGATCATCCCTGTTTCAGGCGCTCTTAACCGAGCTTAATAGGGAACTCCGTGTAAATCGGAGACGGGCCCGCCGCTGTGACCGGGGACGAATTCCGCATGATGCCACTGTCTCGCCGAGTCGAGTGGGAAGGCGCGGAAGGAGGATTGAGCCGGGAGTCAGAAGACCTGCCTGAGGATGATATGGCACTGCCTTCGTGGACGGAAGGGGTGTGAACTGATCTCGCGGATAAAAAAGGGACATCCCCGGATCGATATTCTATCGGTCCGGGGATTTTTTTGTTCGCGGCCCGGCGTGAGAAAGGCACCGGGCAGTGGTGTCAACGAGATCAGGCAGGCGCACGCATGGATATGGCAACGCTCATCCCGCAACTTTGGCACGGCCTTGGCTGGCCGCTCTTGAAGCTGGTGTTTTTTGTTTCGCTTGGTTTGCTGGCCGGCAATTTCATCGAGGCGCTCAACTGGACTCGTACCGCGGCGCGGCTTGCCGGGCCTCTGATCCGCGTGGGGCATCTTTCCGACACCACCGGCGCCAGTTTTTCCCTGGCCTTTTTCTCGGGTATTGCCGCCAACACCATGCTCGCCGAGGCTTACGATCAGGGGCGTCTTGACAAAAAGGAACTGGTGCTGGCAAACCTCTTCAACACTCTTCCCACCTATTTTCTGCATCTGCCCACGGTGTTCTTTCTCACCGCCCCGTTGATCAAGGCGGCGGCGTTTCTCTATGTCGGCCTCACCCTGGCGGCGGCGCTGCTGCGGACGGCTTTTATCCTGCTGGTCGGCAGAAGCCTGTTGCCGGCACGGCCGATCGGCAACCTGCGCGATGTGTTGAAGGACAAGAAGCGGCTGACGTTGCGGGAGGCGCTTGTCGAGGCGTGGAAGCGGTTCCGGAAGCGGATTCGGAAGATTATCACCTTTACGGTGCCGATTTATACCCTGATCTTTATCATGACCCGCGCAGGGCTTTTCTCGTGGCTTGAGCATCAGCTTACCGAACATCTGACCATGCTTGCCTGGCTTGATCCCCGGAGCTTCGGGATCGTCATCGGCCACGTGGCGGCGGAGTTCGCCGCCGGTCTGGCGGTTGCCGGGGCCCTGATCGAGGCCGGCACCCTGGGCACCCGCGAGGTGGTGCTGGCGCTGCTGGTCGGCAACGTCCTCGCCTCGCCGGTGCGGGTCTTCCGGCACCAGTTTCCCTACTACGCCGGCATCTTCAACCCGCGACTGGCAATGGAGTTGATTTGCTACAGCCAGGCGTTCAGGATCGGCAGCGTCGTGCTGGTGGGGATCGGTTATTACTGGGCAACTGTGTAAAAGAAATCATTTATCGAGAACCGGGATATCCAAAATAGGAGGAGAGACTATGAAGAAACGCATGTTGGCCGCGGCCATCGGCTTTACGGTGGCGATGACAGGCTCGCCCGGTTGGGCGGGAAATGACGATGTATTGCAGGGGTTGCAGGCGCTCAAGGAGCAGAATCGGTTGCTTGTGGAACGGATCGGCAGGCTTGAAAAACTGGTATCCGCAAACCAGGAGTCTCAGTCGAAGATGGAGAGCGCACTGGCGGCTGCCGCCGAGGCGCCCTTGGCGCAACTGAACGACAAGGTCAGCCTCGGTGGCTTGGTGGAGGTGGAGGCTTCGAGCAATCACGATTTCAACAACACCGACAGCTCGGATGTCGCGCTCGCCACGGTTGAACTGGCCGTTGACGCCGCCATTTCCGAGTGGTCAAGCGGTCATGTTCTGCTCAAGTATGAAGACGGCGGGAGTCTTGATGTCGACGAGGGGATCATCACCCTCGGCAACCGCGAAAAATACCCGCTGTATCTCAGCGCCGGCAAGATGTATGTCCCCTTCGGCGATTTCACCTCCAATATGGTTTCCGACCCGCTTACCCTGCAGCTCGGGGAGACCAACGAGGATGCGTTGTTGATCGGATTTGAACGACAGGGCTTTTACGGTTCGGTGTACGGTTTCAACGGTGATGTCAAGGAAACGGGTAAGNNTGGGTTGACGGCCGGGCTCACCCTCGGGGCCAACAACGATATGGACGGCCGGGTCGGCGGCGTCAGCGCCCATCTTGTCTACAATCATAATGCCTGTGGCGTGATCGCCGAGTATTTGACCGCAATCGACTCCTTTGCCGCCAGCGAGCTCGCCTTCAACGGCCAAGGGGCTGAGCCGAGCGCCTGGGGCCTCGAGTTTTCTTATTCCGTGGAAATCATGGGGCGTGGAACCACCTTTGCCGTCGGCTACCAGGCCAGCGACGAGGCGGTGGCCTTGGGGCTTCCCGAGTACCGTTACCTGGGCTCGGTGGGCATCGATCTGATTGACTACACCAGCCTCGCTTTCGAGTATATCCATGCCGAGGATTATGGGGTGAGCGATGGTGGTACCGGCAACGATGCCCAGTCGGTGACCATGCAACTGGCGGNNAGGGAATCCCGTGCAAATCGGGAGCGGTCCCGCCACTGTGACCGGTGACACATTCCGCATCATGCCACTGTCTTGACGAGATGGGAAGGCGCGGAAGGAGGATGAGCCGGAAGTCAGGAGACCTGCCTGTTTGTTCAGTCGAAGCATCCTTCGTGGTAAGGGATACGGCTGTTGCAGCACTGGCGGTAGGACTCCTCCTTTTCTGCGGTGACGTGCGCCGATGCCGCGCTGGTTGTTTTCATCCGTTGGGATCGTCATAACTTATAAAGGAGAACACAATGACAAGGGTGAAAGAACGGAAAGGAAGGTCCGGCACGGCAATCATTGCCATGGCGGCGGCTGTGATGCTGCTGGTCATGACCGCCAACGGCTGGGCGATGACCCGTACCCTTAAAAAAGAACCGGCCATTGTCATCGCCGCCTTCGGCACCACCACCAAGGCGCGGGTGACCTATGATTTTTTCGAGGCGCAGTTGCGCAAGGAGTTGCCGCCCGAGTACCGCAACCTCAAGATCGTCTGGGCCTTTACCTCCGAGATCGTCCGCGAGCGGGCCAACGCCAGATTCAAGAAGGATGGCAATGGCGAGCGTTACCTGAGCCTGCCGCAGGCGCTGGCCGATCTCGAAAACGAGGGCTACCGCAAGGTGGCGGTGCAGCCGTTGCACATCTTCCCCGGCCAGGAGTTCGAGGATCTGGAGCGGGAGATCGAGGCCTTCCGCATGATCGGCCTGCGCATTGAGCATGGCGGCACCCTGCTCCACGAGTGGCCGTGGCTGTTTGAAACCATCGATCTCCTTGAAAAGGAATTTCTCGCCCCGGCAGAGGGGGTGAACGTGCTGGTCGCCCACGGCACCCCGGAGACCTTTGCCGGCTCCAACGCAACCTATCTGGGCCTCGACCGTTATCTGAGTCACAGGTATGCCAACGTGGTGGCGGGGGGCGTCGACGGGGTGCTGACCCGCGAGCAGGCATTGGCGGCGGTGAAGAAGTCGCCCACCAGGCGGGCGCGGCTGATCCCTTTCATGTACGTGGCCGGCGATCATATCATGAACGACATCATGGGGAGCGTGCCGGACAAGGACGGCGAGATTTCCTGGGCGCTGGAGCTGGAACGGGCCGGGGTCAAGGTGGACACCGTCTACACCGAGTACAAGGGGGAACGGTGCTTCAAGGGGCTCGGGTTCTACCCGGAGATCAACAGCCGTTTCATTGGGCAGGTGGTGGAAAGCCTCAAACGGCTTGACGAGAGATAAATTGGCTGTTGGCTGTTGGCTGTTAGCTTTTTGCTAACGGCTAACGGCTTACGAGTTTAAGGAAAACATGCATCCGAATAGCAAACGTACCTTATGCCAACTGCACCGCTGGGGCGGGTTGTTGCTGGCCGCCCTGGTCATCTTCTACTGTCTTACCGGCATCCTGCTCAATCACCGGGCCGCGTTTGACTATTTTACCGGCAAGGAGCGCACGGTCGTGGCGGTGCCGGTCTCCGACACGACCGTGCTGGAAGGGTTTCTGGACGGCTACAAGCGACAGATCAACCGGGCCGACGACCCCGAGGTGATCCGCATCCGCGAGGATCGGTCAATCGAGTTCCTGTATGGCTCGCATGGCAAGACCACCTATATCATCCACCCGGCCGAAGGACGGATGGAGATCGTTGAAAAGAGGCCGCAGCAGCCATTGACCTTCCTGAACGATCTGCACAAGGCGGTGAAGAGCAGCGCCGCCTGGATTGTGCTTGCCGATCTGGCGGCGGCGGTGTTCATTGCGGTGACCGTCACCGGCCTGTTGGTGGCCCGCTACCGCAGGGTTGACTATCTGCTCCTCCTGGGCGGCATGTTGCTCCTGCTGGCCGGGGCCTGGATGGCATAAGGGGAATGATGACGACGCAACCATCGCATAACCACGGCAAGCGGGCCGCCACCCTGGCGGTGCTGTTGCTGCTGGCCCTGCTCGGGCTGGTGGTGCTCTCCACCGGCATGGGCTTTATCCGCATCTCGGCCGGCGAGGTGGTGCGGGTGATCCTTGACCGGCTGATTGGTGACACCGGCCTCGCCGCCGGGCTCGATCCGCTCTTTTCCTACGTGGTGATGGATGTGCGGTTGCCGCGGATTCTTACCGCCGCCATCGTCGGGGCGGGATTGGCGGTCTGCGGGGTGGTCTTTCAGGGGATATTGCTCAACCCCCTGGCCGACCCGTACACCCTGGGGATATCCTCCGGGGCCGCCTTCGGCGCCTCCCTGGCCCTGGTTGTCAATGTCACCCTCTTCGGCGTCTATTCGGTGCCGCTGTTCGCCTTTGCCGGAGGGTTGGCCACCCTGGTGGTGGTCCTTTATCTCTCGTCCTTCGACGGCCAGATGTCGGCCAACACCCTGATCCTCTCCGGGGTGATTGTCGGGGCCATTCTCGCCGCCGGGATCAGCTTCATGAAGTACATGGCCGACGAGCAGGTGGCGATGATCATCTACTGGCTGATGGGCAGCTTCGCCTCCAAGACCTGGACCGATGTGCTGCTTGCCCTGCTGGCCGTGCTGGCGGGTCTCGCGGTGGCGGTGTTTTACGGCCGTGACCTCAACATCATGTCGCTGGGCGTCAGGTCTTCCGATTCGCTTGGGGTCGAGACCGCCCAGGTCAGAAAGAGGTTGCTGGTTACCGCCTCCCTGGTGGCGGCGGTCTGTGTTTCGGTCTCCGGGATCATCGGCTTCATCGGCCTCATCGTCCCGCATCTGATGCGTTTTCTGGTGGGGCCGGACAACCGTCGGCTGGCCCTGCTTTCGGCCCTGGCCGGCGGGTTGCTGCTGCTCGGCGCCGATACCGTGACAAGGGCGGTATTGCCGGTGGAGGTGCCCATCGGCGTGCTGACGGCCTTGATCGGCGGCCCTTTTTTCTGCTACATCTTCCGGCGTCGGCAGCGGGGCATGATCCATGGCTGAGCCGGTCTTTGCCCTCGACAACGTTGCCTTCGCCTACGGCGAAAAGCGGGCGCTGGACGATTTGAGTCTTGCCGTCGCCCCCGGCAGGTTTTACGGCCTGGTGGGGCCCAACGGCTGCGGCAAGTCGACCCTGCTCGATCTGCTGATGGCGAACCGCAGGCCGCTATCCGGCCGCATCGAGTACAACGGCCGCTGTCTGCGGCAGTACGGCCGCCGTGAACTTGCCCGTCGCCTGGCGCTGGTGCCGCAGGAGTTCACCATCCATTTCGCCTTCACGGTGCAGGAGGTGGTGTTGATGGGCCGGCACCCCTATCTGCCCCGGTTCGGGGCGGCGACAAGCGAGGATCTGGCCATCGTCGAAAAGGCGATGGATGCCATCGGTATCGGTGATTTTGCCCACCGCTATGTCACCGAGCTTTCCGGCGGCGAGAAGCAGCGGGT
>DHYT01000208.1 GCA_002415465.1 Desulfobulbaceae bacterium UBA5123 | reverse complement strand
GCACATGTCGTAGATGGTCAGGGCGGCCACCGACACCGCGGTGAGCGCCTCCATTTCAACCCCGGTCTTGCCGGTGATGCCGACGGTGGCGCTGATCTCGATGCACAGGGCCGCGTCGTTGAAGGCAAAATCCACCGTCGCCTTGTCGATGGCGATGGGATGGGCCATGGGGATCAGGTCGGCCACCCTTTTGGCCGCCATGATCCCGGCAACCCTGGCGACGCCGAGGACATCCCCCTTGGCGATGGCGCCTTGCCGGACCATGCCGTAGCATTGGGCGGACATGGTGATGGCGCCGGCCGCCGTGGCCAGGCGGGCGGTGGGATTCTTGCCGCCGACGTCAACCATGCGGGCGTTGCCGGCTTCGTCGAAATGGGTGAATCCAGGGCTGTCGCTCATGGCGTTCTCCGACCGGTGGTTCGGCCCGTTTTCAGGCGGATTTCTGGAACAGCTTCTTGAGGAAGCCGTCGCCATCGGTGTTGTTGTTCCCCTCGATTTCGCCGAACTCGCGCAGCAGCTCCTTTTGCCGCGCGGTGAGATTCACCGGCGTCTCGACGACGACGTGGCACATCAGATCGCCGTGCGTGCTTGAGCGCACGCCCTTGATGCCCTTGCCGCGCAGGCGGAAGGTCTTGCCGCTCTGCGTCTCGGGCGGTATGCGGATGCGCGCAGAGGCGTCGAGCGTCGGGATGTCGATGTCGCCGCCCAGCGCAGCCGCCGCAAAAGAGACCGGCATCTCGCAGTGCAGGTCGTCGTGATCGCGCTGGAATACCGCATGCGGCTTGATGTGCACCTGGACGTAGAGATCGCCCGGCGGTCCGCCATTGGTGCCCGGCTCGCCTTCGCCCGACAGGCGCACGCGATCGCCCTCGTCGACGCCGGCCGGGATGCGCACCGAGAGCGTCTTTTGCTGCTTGATGCGCCCGGCGCCGCCACAGTCGGTGCAGGGGCTGGTGATCACCTTGCCCGAGCCATGGCAGCGCGGACAGGTCTGCGCGATCGAGAAGGGGCCCTGCGAGATGCGCACTTGCCCGACGCCGCGGCAGGTGGGGCAGGTCTGCGGCTGATGGCCGGGGCGCAGGCCGGAGCCCTCGCAGGTCCAACAGGTGTCGCGCTTGGTGATTTCCAGTTCCTTCTCGACGCCGTGGACGGCCTCCATGAAGGATATCTGGAGGTCGTAGCGGAGGTCGGAACCCTGGCTCGGACCCTGCCGGCGCTGGCCTCCGCCGCCCATCCCGAAGAGGTCGCCGAAGATGTCGCCGAAATGTGAAAAGATGTCGTTGAAGTCACCGGGGCCGCTGTAGCCGGTATTTTGCAGCCCTTCGAAGCCGTACTGGTCGTAAACCTTGCGTTTGTCGGCGTCTCCCAGCACCTCGTAGGCTTCGGCGGCGGCCTTGAATTTATCCTCGGCCTCTTTGTTGTCCGGGTTGCGGTCCGGATGGTATTTCATCGCCAGCTTTCGGTACGACTTCTTGATCTCGTCGGCCGTGGCTGTTCGCTCAACGCCAAGCGTTTTGTAATAGCAGGTTTTCATGATGTAGTTGTGTGGGCGTCAGGCTCGGTGCGAGGTTGTCGCAGTGGTTGCCGTGCGCGGCGGCCCGCGGCCGACCGAACCGTTGTGGCGAGTGTCAGATGTCGGTTTCTTCGATTACCGTTTCCAGCACCACCGCCGGTTTCGCTTTGCGTTCCGGGGCGCGATGTTCCTGGATGTTGTCAAAGGTGATCACCCCGGCCGCGATCTCGCGCAGGGACATGACGATTTCCTTGTTCCGGCCCTTGGTGAGGACGGGTTGCCCATGGCGATGCTGCTTGACGCGGTTAACCGCCAGGTGGATAAGGGAAAAACGATTCTGGTCGCCGATGCGTTCCAGACAATCTTCAACTGTTATGCGTGCCATGATGTCTTCGGGTGCCTCCGCCGGATTAAATCCCGTTGTTTTGTATGCTGCTGAAACTCGGTGAATATAATCGTTTTGCCCTTTTTGGCAATGTTTTTTTCGGCCCGGCCGGAGCGGCGCGGCGGTTCGGCGGCGAGGGCGGTTCGCGCCGGCTGGCGTTGCCGGTGGCGATGGTGTGGCATGGAACATGCATCTTGTATGGGCAAGGCGCAGCCGGCCGTTTGCCGGGCCGTTGCCGGTCGGGGCGTCAAATGCCAGCCGGCGCATGGCCTCGCGGCCTGGTCGGTGGTGCGGGTGGTCGGGATCGGGACGGCACATTTTGCCGCCCAGGCCGGCAGGGTTTGGTTGTTGACGGTTGTTTTTTTGTCCCGGTGGCCAATAATTTGACGCCGGAGGGCGCATCGTGAAAACTAGGCAGAGGGGACGTCACATGAAAAAGGTTTTTCTGGTCCTGGTAATGCTTTTGCCGCTCGGCGGCTGTGCCGGGGGAGTGCATTCGTCGCTGGTTGATATGAACATGGATGTCTCGCTGCCGTTTCTCGGTGACGATTCCCGGCAGGCGGTGGTCTTTCCGTACCAGTCCGGGGCGGCGGGCGGCGATGCGATGGTGCGGGCCTATGGGCCGGAGTGGCGGAGTGTCGAGGGTGATTATCCGGACTACCGCTTCAATCCCTGAGGCGCGACGGTGTCCGAGTCATGGTCAAGATGCCGGCGGCGGCCCCGGGTGGTTGCCGGCGGTTCAATAAGGAGGAAGGTATGGTGAAAAAGGTGTTGGCGATAACGGCAGCGTTCCTGGCGGGCGCCTTTTGGCTCGGCAGCTGGCCGGTGCTGGCGGAGCAGACCTCCCCGGTCTATTCCAGCTACACGCACAACTATCCGCATGAGGTGCCGTCCGATTATGTCTACCGGACCGAGCGGGTATTCGCGCCCCCGGCCAGGAAATCATGGCTTGACGGGGAGAAGAAGGACGTGCAGCCGCCGCCGGCGGTTGCAAACGGCGCGGCGATGCAGGAGCGGGTGCGGGATCTTGTCCGGCAGCTGCTGGAAAATCCGATCGAGGAGATTCAGGACAACTATGTGGTAACGGTGGGGACCTTCGTCAACATGAGTCAGCTGTATGCAACCTCGTCGCTGGGCCGCTTCATTGCCGAGCAGATGATCACCGAGTTGCAGAAGGCGGGCGTCGAGGTGATCGAGGTGCGCAAGACCCCCAGCATCATGATGAGTTCCAATGACGGGGTGTTCGGCCTTTCCACCGATATCGACGAGCTCTCCATGGTGCATGGCGCGCAGGCGATGGTGGTGGGCACCTATTCGGCGGCGGGCGGTGAGATCCTCGTCAATGCCCGGCTGCTGCGCAACGGCGACAACATGGTCCTCTCCACCGGCAGTTTGTCCTTCCCCATGGACGCCATGGGCAGCGCGCTGCTGGCCGATGAGGGGATGCCGGTGCGGGCCGGCAAGCCGGTGGCGATTCGCGCCTTTGCCGAAAACGGCCGCGCCAAAAAGAAATAAGGAGCCGGGGTGATGCGTAACAACAACAGGATCGGCATGCTGGTACGATTGGCGGTGCTCGCGCTTGCGCTGGGAGCGCTTTCCGGCTGCGGAACGGTGAAGAGCGGCGGGACCGCCTCCATCAAAACCCCGGATTTTTTCGGCATCGCCGATGGCCTGGCGGTGCAGCTCAAGCAGAACAGCAAGTATACCCTCTCCAGCAATCGGCGGCTGCTGCTGACCACCGTGGTCAACATCGATGATTTTTACCAGACCTCCCGTTTCGGCCGCACCCTCACCGATGCCCTGGCGGGACGCTTGTTCCGGAACGGTTTCGGGATCGTCGAGATCCGCAAGGCTTCGCACCTGATGGTCAGGGAGGGCAGCGGCGAATTGATGCTGACCCGCGACACGACGCTGATGGCCGAGGAGCAGAACATCGAGGCGGTGGTGGTGGGAACCTACTCGCTGACCCCGAATTCGGTGATCGTCAGTCTCAGGATGATCGAACCGGAAACCCGAGAGGTGCTGTCGGTGGCCGACATGGAGATTCAGCGCAGCGGGAACATCAACCATCTGCTCTACAGCAACACCGCGACGGGCGGGGGGGAGTTGTCGGCTTATGAACGCTAGGGCGCGGCGGAGGGGGGAATGCCGATGAAGATGCGAATTGCGATGTGGATGCTGATGTTGCTGCTGGCGGCGGCGAGCGGCTGCGCCAAGACGGTGCGACCGACCGTGCAGCCGCTGAAGGGGGCGCCGGTGGTTTATATTCACCCGATGACCGACACCTACCGGCAGGCCAGGCTCGGGGTGTTGCCGTTCCAGGTGCCGGCCGGCATGGGCGAGGCGCAGGCGCAGGGGGTGGCGGGGCTGTTCAAGGATGTGCTGCTGGGCAAGCGAACCTTTCCGGTGGTGAAGCAGTTGACGACCCCTGCCGGCGATTATGCGCAGGCGGTGGAGCTTGGCCGGGCCAGCAACTGTGACCTGGTGCTGGTTGGCAGCCTCGATTACGCCATGAGCGGCGGCGATCTCGGCGGCGCCAGGGTCGGGGTGTCGGTGCGGCTGTTGAGCGTGAAAACCGGCAATACGGTCTGGTATCTGACGCAAGGGATGGATCAGCCCATGGATTATCCGGACACCGGCATGGTCAACCGTTTTGTCGACGCCCTTTCCATGCCGGCCTATCGCGGCTCCAACGGGGCCCCCACCGTGGCCAACATGCTGGCCCGGATCGCGGTGGACATGGCCGAGGTCTTTGCCGGCGCCCGGGACGTGGCCAGCCGCTAGCAATCACGACCATCAGGCAAGCCTGATCGAAAAGGGCGGGGTCTCGCAGGGGCGGGGCGCCGCCCTTTTTTGCGTGCGGCCCTGTACATTGTTAGGTTGCGTTCCTATAGTACTGAGCATGTACAGGGCAATTTTTTCCGGGGTTGTAACCGCCCCGCATCGTGGACGTCAGGGAGGGCTTGTTATGCGGAGATATACAAGGACATTGTTTGACGTTGTCGGGGCGTTGTTGCTGCTGGTGCTGCAAGGGTGCGCGTCGTCGGGCGGTCGGCTGGCGGACGGGAGCGGTCCCGCGCGGCTGAAGGATCTCGGCGGCGGGGTTTGTCAGGATGTCGCCACCGGGCTGATGTGGCAGGTCGGCGTCAGTGAAAAATTCGCCACCTGGGAAGAGGCGGCGGCTTCCGCCAAGGGGCTTGCGCTGGGAGGACACGACGACTGGCGGCTTCCCACCAGTGACGAACTCTATACCCTCCACGACCTTATCGAGGGCAAGCTCACCGGCGATTGCGCCATCCAGGACAAGGGTTTAGGCTTTTGGTCCGGGGAAAGCCCGCGTTGGTCTCTGAGCGGCTACTGGCAGACCTATCCGCTCTGCGGCGGGGTCGATTATAAATTTGTCAAACAGAAGGACGGGGTGGTGCGGGCGGTGCGGCCGTAACCAGTGGCGTGGCCGGCGGCGAGGATTGTCGACATGGATGTTTCCATCGTTGTTCCCACCCATAACCGCGCCGGGGTCGTCGTTGACGACGGCTCCGATGACGATCCCGGCGCGGTGCTTGCCGCATACGGCGATGCGATCCGGGTGCTGCGGCAGGGGACAGCAGCGCCCGTAATCTCGGCATTGCCGCGGTCGGGGGCGAGTGGCTNNCCTGCTCGATTCCGACGACCACTGGCTGCCGGATAAGCTCGTCCGGCAGCAGGCCCTGCATGCGGAAAACCCTGCCCTGCTGGTCAGCCAGTGCGCGTTGGTGGCGGCGGGCGCGCGGAAACGCGGCAATGCGCCGATGCATGACGAGTATGAACAAAAACGGCGTCGGTGCCGGGATGCTTGCCGGTGCCGACGCCGTGGTCGCGCCGGGGCGGCAGCCGCCGGCGCGGGGCATGGAGTGATTATTTCTCGAAGGGGTTGGTGAGGAGCATGGTCTCCTCGCGGC
>DHYT01000192.1:21595-22852 GCA_002415465.1 Desulfobulbaceae bacterium UBA5123 | reverse complement strand
CAAGATCGGTGACGGCAAGATTTTTGTCACCCCGGTGGAAGCGATCTGCCGCATCAGGACCGGCGACCGTGGCCCGGAGGCAATCTGACACCCCATCGCCATTATCAAATTGTACCCGAAAATTTATCGGATCACCCAACGAAGGAGAAAGACAATGAAGAAAAAAGTTTTACTGACAGGCGCCCTGCTGGCCCTGCTGGCCCTGCCGGCCATGGCTGGCGCGGTCGACGACGCCCCCCCCACCATCCTGGGCAACGCCGAAGCGATCAAGGGCGTACAGACCCACCTTGACTACGTCTGGACCCTGATCGCGGCGGCCCTGGTCTTCTTCATGCAGGCGGGTTTCGCCATGGTGGAGACCGGCTTTACCCGCGCCAAGAACGCGGTCAACATCATGATGAAGAACCTGATGGACTTCGCCATGGGCTCGCTCTTTTTCTGGGCCGTCGGTTTCGGCCTGATGTTCGGCGCCACCACCACCGGCTGGTTCGGCACCAACGGCTTTTTCCTCAGTGACTTCACGGTCGGCGGCGATCCATGGGTGCTCGCCTTCTGGATGTTCCAGTGCGTCTTCGCCGCCACCGCCGCCACCATCGTCTCGGGCGCCATGGCGGAGCGGACCAAATTCACCAGCTACCTGATCTACAGCGCAACCCTTTGCGCCTTTATCTACCCGGTATTCGGCAGCTGGGCCTGGGGCAGCCTGTTTCACGGCAACGGCTGGCTCGAGGGCATGGGCTTCATCGACTTCGCCGGCTCCACCGTGGTGCATTCCATCGGCGGCTGGGCGTCGCTGGCGGGCGCCATCGTCATCGGCCCCCGGTTAGGCAAATACGGCAAGAACGGCGAGGTCAAGGCCATCCCCGGCCACAACCTCCCCATGGCCGCCGTGGGCGTATTCATCCTCTGGCTCGGCTGGTTCGGCTTCAACCCCGGCTCCACCACCGCCGGCAACACCGATATCGCCATGATCTTCGTTAACACCAACCTGGCCGCCTGCGCCGGCTGCGTGGCCGGCATGCTCACCTCCTGGGTGATCTTCAAAAAGCCGGATATCGGCATGAGCCTGAACGGCGCCCTGGCCGGCCTGGTCGGCATCACCGCCGGCTGCGCCAACGTCAGCCCCACCAGCTCCATCGTCATCGGCCTGATCGCCGGCATCCTGGTGGTGATCTCGGTCATCGCCATCGACCGGATGCACATCGACGACCCCGTCGGCGCGGTATCGGTACATGGCGTCTGCGGCGCCTGGGGCAC
>DHYT01000192.1:14479-21508 GCA_002415465.1 Desulfobulbaceae bacterium UBA5123 | reverse complement strand
GGCTCCCACGCCTACGCCGACTTCCTGACCAAGTAGGCGAGGGTCGCTAACAACCGCGCCGTCCCGGCAGGCCACCGGAAGCCTGGCGGGACGGCCCTAGCAAAAAGGCAACTTGATATTTACTTTACAAACTACTTCAACATATACTTTTGCATAGTTTTACAAACAGATACCATTAACCAAAAGGAGACAAACGAAAATGAACCGTCAATTCCTCAGAAACGCAGCCTTCGCAGCTGTTGGCATGACTTGCCTCGCCGCCACCGCCCTCCCCGCCATGGCCGAGGAGGAAAAACCCACCGCAGACCTAACCGTCGGCGCCTACAGCTCCTACATCTGGCGCGGCTACGAACTGAACGACAACTCCCTGGTCATCCAGCCGTCGATGACCGTCGGCTACAAGGGCTTTTCCGCCAACCTCTGGGGAAACCTGGACACGGATGTGGCGGGCGCCGACGCTAAAAACTGGAACGAAACCGACCTGACCCCCCCCCCCCACCCCCCCCCCCNNCTGGAACGAAACCGACCTGACCCTCGCCTACGACACCGCCTTCGACAAGATCGGCGTTGGCGTCGGCTACATCTACTACGGCCTGGACGGCGCGGACGACACCCAGGAGGTCTATGCCAAAGTCAGCTACGACTGCATCCTGTCGCCATCCCTTACCGTCTACAGGGACTACGACGCCTATAACGGCTGGTACTACAGCTTCGCCATCAGCCACTCCCTGCCGGTCACCGACACCATCAACCTCGACCTGGGCGCCAGTATCGGCTATCTCGACGTCGACGATGCCGCCACCATGGCGGACAGCGCCGGCAACGCCTACAGCGAATTCCATGACGGCGTCCTCTCCGCCTCCGCCTCTATCCCGGTCGCCAAGTACCTGACCATCACCCCGACGATTCGCTACTCGTTCGGGTTGAGCAGCGAGGCCAAAGACTACCTCGACGCCAGCAACCCCTCAGGGGACAACAACATCCTCTACGGCGGCGTCTCCGCAAGCTTTGCATTCTAAACAGAATCGTGCAGAAGGGTGACCGGCGGCCGGATGCAACATCCCGCCGCCGGTCTTACCAACCCAACAGGGAGGCCGAAACCATGACGAAACGGCTCATCGTCTTCCAGCACGGCCCCCTGGACGGAACCGGCGCCCTCCTGCTCGACGCCGCGCGCAGGCACAGGACCCAGCTCACGGTCGTCGAGGTCTGGCATCAGCCGATTCCGGCCCTCGCCCCCTTCGCCGGCCTGATCGTTCTCGGTGGCGGCGCCAACGTCAACCAGGAACAGCGCTACCCCTACCTGCGCGAAGAGAAAAAGAGCANNCCAGGATCTCCCGTATCTTGGCTTCTGCCTTGGCCACCAGCTGCTGGCCGATGCAATGGGCGCCAAGATCGGCAACAACCTGCGCGCAAGCCTTGGCGTCATCCGCGGTTTCCTGACCCACAACGGTCGCCAGCACGGCATATTTGCCGGATTCGAAAAAACCATGCCGCTCTTCAAATGGCACACCCAGATGGTCCAGGAACCCCTGCCAGGACCACTGCAGATCCTGGCGACCTCGGCCGATTGCCCGGTGGAGGCCATCTCGGTCCGGGAACGGCCACACCTGGTCGGCCTGCAATCCGACAGCTATGCGGCAGCCCCAGCCGATGTCGCAGCCTGGCTCACCAAGGACGAACGATGGCTGGCCGGACTGAACAACGGCGAAATCGACCCCGACGACATCCTGACCCATGTCCACCGCTACCAGAAAACCCTGCGGGACGACTTCGCACGGCTTTTCAGCAACTTTCTCCAATACACCTGAGTCCCCTTGACGCCGGACTCTCCCCGCCGGAGGGCGACAATGCATTCCAACCGCACGGACACCCCATACAACCTGCTCCGCCAGAGCGGCCCCTTTGCCACCGGCGACAGCCCCCCTCCCACCGCCCCCTTTTCGGCCGCCGCCAGAGAGTGGTGCCGCGCCCTCGGCGCATCCAACGGCGCGACCACCTTCCGGGTCGTACGCAACCAGATCCTTGAACTGCTCGACATCCGCTCGCTGGCCGGGATCCCCCCGCTCCTCGCCGATCGGGACAAACGGGAACAGACGACCCGCCGCGCCTACCGGTTGCTGGCCAACATGTTCGGCATCACCGGCAACGAGCGCGAAACCGTCGCCCGCATCAACCGATTCTCAAGCACCGCCGACGATGTCGTCCGCTCCCTGCAGGGCAAGGTGCTGGCCAACTACGCCTCCCATATCGAGATGACAAACGAGATCGACGCCAGTCGCTGCCCGCTGGAGCTGCTGTTGATCATCTTCGACGACCGCTATCACCGCAAGGCGCGCTTCGAGGCGCAGCGGAAGCTCATCCTGATGCAGCTCGCCGCCGCCATCGACCAGCGCGAACGGGAAACCGACATGGAGAGCAAGTTTTCCAGCTTCCTCGCCTTCATGAACGAGCATGTCTGGAGCCCGGACATCAAGATCGGCGAGCTGGAAACCGCCTTCCTGCTTTCCGAACACGCCCCGGCGGATTTCTCCTGCCAAGCGGTGCGGGTCATCGGTCGCCAGGAAGCCCGGCAGTTTCAATGGGAGCCGGGGAAAAAGCTGACCCTGGTCAAACGGCGGCGCTTTCGCCCCAATGGCCATGAGATTCCGATCTACGTCACCATCCGCAAGAAAACCGCCGCCGCCAAGGTACTCAAGCTGCTCCGCAAGGGGGAGGAAAACCCGGCCGTGGCCGTGGATGACGAACTGGGATTGATGGGGGTAGTGGACTCCATGCAGGAGGTCAAACTCTTTCACCAGCACCTGAGCAAGAGCGCCGCCCGCGCCGGCACCCTGCTCTCCCTGGAGGAGATCAGCGACAACCTGGACGGGTTCGGCCACCGCAGCAACAACATCGGCAGCTCCACCCAGACGCCGATGTGCAAATTCTTCGCCCGGATGGGCGGGATGCGGGTCGAGTTCATCCTCCATACCAACAGAAGCTATCTCGACTACCGCTACCGGCGGGATGTCGCCCACGACGAGTACGAGGCGAAACGGATCTTCGACAGCGGGGTGGCCGAGCTGCTCTTCCCGCCCAGCATCTACCATCTGGACCTGCCCGACAAGCGGCGGGAGGTGCTGCGGCGGATGCGGCGCGACATCGAGGAAATGTAAGGAGGAGGCAATGCAGGGCTTGATAGACAGCACCATGCGGGAAGGGGCGCAAAGCGTCGGGGTGCATTTCAGCCCGGCCGACAAGATCCGGATTGCCCGGATGCTGATCGCGACCGGCATCGAGGAGATAGAACTGGGGCTTGCCGCCGATGCCGAAAGGCTTGCCGGCCTGTTCCGGGCCTGCCGGCGGCTCAATCCGGCAACCCGCCTTGCCCTCTGGTGCCGCTGCCGGGAGGACGACATCAAGGCGGCCGCACGGGTGCGCCCGGACGTCTTGGCGCTCTCCATCCCGGCCTCGGATCTGCACCTGGAGCGCCGCCTGCACCGCAGCCGGCAATGGGCCATCGACAGCCTGCGGGCCGCGATCCGAGATGCACGACATGCAGACCTGCCCTGCATCTCGGTGGGTCTCGAAGACGCCGGCCGCGCCGACCCGCACTTCCTGGCGATCCTGGCCGCCGAGGCAACCAGGGCGGGAGCAAGCCGCATCCGACTGGCCGATACCGTCGGCACCTGCAGCCCGGCCCACATCCAGGGCATGATTACCCGTCTGCGGGGCGTCACCCCGCTTGCCATCGGCATCCATGCCCATAACGATTTCGGCATGGCCACCGCCAACACCATCGCCGCCCTGGAAGCGGGGGCCGACTGGGGGGATGTTTCGGTACTGGGGTTGGGGGAACGGGCCGGGATGGCCAAGCTTGAAGAGGTGGCGGGGTTTCTCGCCTTGCGGCATCGCCGCCCAGGCTACCGGGCCGACCTGCTGAAGGGGCTGTGCGAAACCGTGGCGCGGGCGGCAAAACGCACCGTCACGCCGCATCATCCGGTGATCGGCGAGGCGATCTTCACCTGCGAAACCGGCCTCCACCTGCAGGGGCTGCTGCGCGAGCCCAGCACCTACGAACCGTTTGCCCCCCAACTGGTGGGGAGCGAGCGACGGCTGCTTTTCGGCGCCAAGGTGGGAGAAAGCGCGGTGCAAGGGCTGCTCGCCAGCCGCCGGCAAGACGTTTCCCCGCTTGCCCTTAAAAGCCTGACGGCATCAATCCGCGACCTGGCAAAAATAAACAACCGGCCGCTGACGGCAAACGAAATCATCGCCCCGGCGACACCTTAAGGGCAGCCAACAAACCTACCGGCCGACCACCCCGGCCATGAACCTCTCGACGAAGGAGCGGATCTCATCGCGCACCCGCCGGTAGGGGGCCAGCGCCTCCCCTTCGCCCGCGGCCCCGGCAGCCAACCGGGGCGGATCATCAAAGGCGCGGTGCAGGCGGCGGCCGCCGCCTGCGAAGTAGGGGCACTCCTCGTTGGCATGATCGCAGAGGGTGACCACAAAGTCAAAACGCTCCAGCGGCAGCTCGTCGATGAGCTTGGAATTCTGACCGGCGATGCTGACGCCTGCCTCGGCCATCACCGCGATGGCGCGCGGGTCAACCTCCTGCCGGGCAAGACCGGCGGAGTAGACGGCCACCGCCTCGCCGCCGAAATGTTTCGCCCACCCCTCGGCCATCTGGCTGCGGCAGGCGTTGCCGGTACAAAGAAAAAGAACGGTATGCTTGTCGGCGGCATCCATAACCGATGCTCCCCCCCCTGAAAGGGTTAATAACCAAAGACGCTGAATCCGATCCGGACGGCGGCAAGCCCGATACATGTCCCCAGCAACATCCGCAACCTGGCGACCGGCAGACGATGACTGAGCATGCCGCCCAACTGCACGGCCGGCACCACGGCCACGGCGATGACAAGGGCCGGCGGCCAGACGATCTGGCCGGTGAAGGCCTTGCCCAAAAAGGCGGCCAGGGTTGAAAGAAAAACAATCGCCATGTTGCTGCCGATGGCGATCCGGGTCGGTACCCTGACAAAGGTAGTCATCAGCGGGATCAGAATAAACGACCCGCCCTGCCCGACCATGCCGCCCAAGACGCCAACCGATCCGGCAGCCAACACCGCCCGCGCCCGACTGAAGGAAAACCCTTCCAATTCGACATTGCCCTTGTCGGCAACGGCTGGAACGAAGACAAGAATCGCTGCAACAAAGGCCATCAAGCCGAAGATCAGCAGCAGCAACACCTCGTTGGCCACCTGCCCGGCATAGGCGCCGCCGAACAGGGCGGCGACAAAGATGGTCAGCCCCATCCAACAGGTAAGCCCCCTTGAAACACAGTTGAACCGGTGATGCACCACCACCCCGGACAGACAGGCGGCAAGCCCCTGGACAATGGTCAACCCGGCCACCACATGCATGGACAAGGGGGGCAACCCGAACAGGGGCGGCACGTAGAGCAGCAGCGGCGCCATGACGATGCCGCCGCCGATCCCCAGCAGCCCGGAGAGGAAGCCGGCAACCAGCGCAAGCCCGGCCACCAGCAGATACAGATCCACCCCTACACCACGGTAAGCCCGACCGGCTCGATAACCACCTCGCCGATCCTGGCCGCTACCCCGACCCCGGCCGCATGCAGGGCGGCAATGAGGGCGTCGGACTGGTCGCCCGGCAGCGCGAGCAAAAGCCCGCCCGAGGTTTGCGGATCGTACAGCAACTCCTCCTCGGCGGCGCTCAGAGAGGCCTGCATGGCCAGATGATGCCTGGCGACCATCGCCCGGTTGGCCTTGTTGCTGCCGGTGGTTTCGCCTTTTTTGTACATGTCGAGGGCGCCGGGATAAAACGGCAGGGAGCGGTAATCAACCACCACCCGGGCGTCACAGCCGTGGGAGACCTCGAGCAGATGGCCGAGGATGCCGAAACCGGTGATATCGGTGCAGGCATGCAGATCAAAGCCGAGCGCCGTTTCCATGGCCTTGCCGTTCAGCGCGGCAAGCGAAGGCAGGGTCTCCCGCTCAAGCTCGGCAAAGGGAAGCTTGCCGGAACGGACGGCGTTGAACAAAACCCCGGAGCCGAGCGGCTTGGTGAGGATCAGGGCGTCACCGGGTTTCGCGCCGGCATTGGTGATGATCCGCTCGGGATGCACGACGCCGTTGACGCAGAGGCCGTACTTGGGCTCCTCGTCATCGACGGTGTGGCCGCCCACCAGGCAGGCCCCGGCCTCCACCACCTTGTCGTGGCCGCCGCGGAGGATATCCTTCAGAAAGCCCATATCCAGCTGCTTGGACGGGAACATCACCACATTGAGGGCGGTGAGGGGCTTGCCGCCCATGGAATAGACATCGGAGATCGAGTTGGCGGCGGATATCTGCCCGAACCAGTACGGGTCATCCACCGGCGGGGTGATGAAATCGACGGTATTGATCATCGCAATCTCGTCGGAAAGACGATAGACCGCGGCATCGTCGGCGGTCTCGATGCCGACCAGAAGATTGGGATCATTGGGCGGGGCAAGCCCCGCAAGCGCGTCCGACAGATCCGTCGGACCAATTTTGGCCGCTCAGCCGCAGGTGCGCGACAGGCCGGTCAGGGTCTTTTTCTTGAAAAATGCCTTCATGGCTCGCTCCTCTCTCTAATTTTTCGCGCGCAATCACCGCGTTACCGACAGGAAAGAACCATACCGCATTCAAAAAAACTTCGCCAGCCTAACTCAGCAGCAACCCGCAACCCGGCAGATCGCCTCACGAATCATCTCCGCCGGAATCGCCTCATGCTCCACGCCAAAGCGGATGATCGTCCGGCACGATTCATCCTTGCCGGTGAGATCGCCGCAGGAGCAGCAACAGCTTTCCGAGGCCCGGGCGTCGGGCAGAATATCCTCCACCGGCACCCCGTCGATCAGGATCAGGTTGGACTGATCGATTGCATCTGCCGCGAGCAAGGTCTCCCTGAAAACAATCTCAACCCCTTTCCCCCTGCACTCCGCAGCCAGGTTCCGCACCGTTTCAATTACCTCGACGCCGGTTTCCGCGCAGCGATCGCAGGTCC
>DHYT01000192.1:10951-14361 GCA_002415465.1 Desulfobulbaceae bacterium UBA5123 | reverse complement strand
GAAGCTTAACGTCGTCGCCTGCCCGTATGTCGCCCCCGCCTTTTTCGACAGATAAAAGGACACCAGAAACATAACCAGAAAATAGATGGTCAGCGGCGCCGCAATGCGGAGCACATCACCGGGCAGTTGCACGATGCGCTCCCCCTTCAACGAAAACATGACCAGGATGGTGAAGAGCAGAAAGGCAAGAGTCAGCGGCGATATCAGGGGAAGCAGCTTTTGCTGATACCACTCTTCCCCCTTGCGCTTGATGCCGACAAAGCGGGTCAGCATGCCGGCCAGAAAAGGGATGCCGAGATAGATACAAACGGACTGGGCTATCGCCGCCATGGAGATTTCGACCACCGCGCCTTTCAACCCCAGCCAACCGGGGAGCACAGTGATAAAGAGGTAGGCATAGGCCGAGAAAAAAAGCACCTGGAAGATCGAGTTGAAGNNGATGACCATGGCGATGCAGCGGGCAAGACCGATCAGGATCAGGCCGACCATGAACTCGTGATACCCGGCAAGAAAGGTCACGGCCAGCCCGAACATCAACACCGGCCCGATCAGCCAGTTCTGCACCAGCGACAGGGCAAGAACCCGAACGTTGCGGAAAACCAGATGGAGCCGCTCGTATTTCACCTTGGCCAGCGGCGGATACATCATCAGGATCAGGCCGACGGCAATGGGAATATTGGTGGCGCCGACCTGGAAGGAGTTGATCACCCCCCGCACGGCCGGATAGAGATAGCCTGTCATCATCCCGCCCAGCATGGCGAGAAAGATCCACAGGGTCAGAAAACGGTCAAGAAAAGAGAGGCGCTTCCCGGCCATGCCCATGGCAACCTCCTTGGCAGCAAAGAAAAGAAACAGGTTCAGATAATCAGATTAAACAAAAAGCCGACCAGCAGGATGCCGCAGGCGACCACGGCCGCGAAGGTGGCGACCAGGGGCACCTTCAGGACCTTGCGGAGGATCACCATCTCGGGAAAGGAAAGGGCGATCACCGACATCATGAAGGCCAACGCCGTACCCAGAGCCGCCCCTTTTTCCAGCAGGGCATGGATGACCGGCACGATGCCGGCCGCATTGGAATACATTGGCACCCCGAGCAGCACCGCCGCCGGCACCGACCACCAGGCATCCTTGCCCATGATCGAGGCAAGCATGCCCTCGGGCACATAACCGTGAATGATCGCGCCGACCGCAATGCCGCCCACCACATAGGGCCAGACCTTGCCGACGATATCCGCCATTGCCTCGCGCCCATAACGGATTCGCCCGGCCAGGGTATAGCGAACCTCGGCCACATCCGAGCCGGCCAGGACCTGCTGCACCCACTCCTCGACATGGCCCTCCATCTTCATGCGGCCGATCACCCAGCCGGCGACAATGGCGACGCCAAGCCCGGTAAGAAGATACAAGGCGGCGATCTTCCAGCCCAACAGCCCGTACAGCAGCACCAGGGCGATCTCGTTGACCATGGGGGCGGCGATCAGGAAGGAGAAGGTAACCCCCAGCGGAATGCCGGCGGTGACGAAGCCGATAAAGAGCGGCACCGCCGAACAGGAACAGAACGGGGTGACGATGCCGAGCAGGGCCGCCAGCACGTTGCCCACCGCCTCATGCCGGCCGGCAAGGATGCGGCGGGTACGGGCCGGGGTAAAGAAGGAGCGGACAATGCCGACCGCGAAGACCACCAGGGCGAGCAGCATCAACACCTTGGGGGTGTCGTAGACAAAAAACTGCACCGCCGCCCCCAGATGCGTATCCGGCGAAAGCCCGAGGATATCGAAAGCAACATATTTCGAGAAGGGAAGCAACTGCCGGTAGAGCAGAAACCAGGCCGCCACCCCACTGATGCCAGCCCCCCACAACCTGCGGGGCGACAACGTTTTTTCCGGGGCGGGCGGTGGCTGAACAGAACCCGCGGCATGCATCTTGAAAGAAGGGAGCGGCTGCATCATTTTCCACCCTGGCCGCCAGGGATGCACCCCTCAGCGAGGTGAACCCCAGACAACCCTCACACCAATGATTTCGGAATCGGCGACACCACCGCCGCCAGCGACACATACCTATGTAACTATATACGCAAACAACAAAAGGTCAAGCGCCCTCCCAAAAAAACAGGAAGGCCTTGACATTATTTCGCCTCTAACCACAGGTCTTACTGGGAATTATCTACTCCCGGAATCGGGAGGAAGGAGAACCCTTGCCCTTCTTGCCGCCGCACAGGACATGCCGGTCGATCGACGGCAACTGCGCGAGCACCCCGCGCACGTCTGAATCGGTGGTCAACCAGCCTTTCAGCTGCGCCAGCATCGCCTCGGCATACGTGGAGGTCGGACAGAGACGATAATGAACCCACTGCCCCTCCTTGCGGCTTGCCACCAGCCCCGCCTCTTCAAGGACCTTAAGATGCTTGGATACCGTCGGCTGCGCCAGCCCGAGAACCGCGCGCAATTCGCAAACGCAAAGCTCCCGCACCTCAAGCGCCTTGATGACCTTGACCCGACTCGGATCCGACAATGCTTTCATTACCTTGACAAACGCCTGCTCCATTCCATCCCTCTTATTTTCATGCACAGGTTTTCAGCTAAACCTGCAAATCAGAAAAACCCCAAACAGAACCAAAACCGGACCGTTGGCGACATAGACAAGATACACCAGCGGATACCGCTCACCCAGCAACTCTCGCAACCGACGCCGATTGCAGATCCGCGGCACCCAGAACCCGACCGACACCAGCATACCCAAGGCAATCACCCCGGCCGCAATCACGGATAGCATCCGACACCTCCGTTACCCGTCGCGGAAACCTGGGCCGCCCCACCTGGCCGCCCCACACCCCACCAGACAACAACCTTAAATTTCAACCGGTTACGCAAATTCGCACCAGCTGCCCAATACTGCAAATCCGTAAAGCCAGAATGTAGTACACCCTTCACCAAAACGACATAGGTGCAACTACCTATTTTTACAATTAACCACTCTTTCCACAACAACTCCCTTCAATAGCAGACAAAAAAAGCCCTGCGCACAGGCAGGGCTTTTTTTGTCTGGCACACGGCTTTAGACCGTCATCAATACTTGCCGAACTCCTTGTCGTCCAGGGCGATTATATCCGCGGGCTTGGGCTCGCGCTCGGCAATGGCCTTCGCACCGCCACCCCAGCCCCCGCCCTTGGCAGCCGCCGGCGACTTCGTCGTTCTGGGCAGTGCCGCTTGGCGCCCCTGTCCGTTATCCCGCAGGCGGAACCGACCCATCATCTCCTTCATGTGCATGGCCTGACCGGAAAGCTCTTCCGAGGCGGCGGCAGATTCCTCGGCGCTGGCCGTGTTCTGCTGGGTCACCTGGTCGATCTGGGCAAGCGCCTGATTGGTCTGATTGATCCCCTGCGCCTGCTCGTTGGAGGCGGCGGCGATCTC
>DHYT01000192.1:0-10843 GCA_002415465.1 Desulfobulbaceae bacterium UBA5123 | reverse complement strand
AGGGCCAGCAGGTTCGTCTGGAAGGCGATCTCGTCGATGACCTTGATGATCTTCGAGATGTTCTGGCCCGCCTCGTTGATTTCATTCATGGCGGTAACCATCTCCTGCATCTTGGCGTTGCCGCCCTCGGCCGCGTTCTTGGTCTGGCCGGCCAACTGGTTGGCCTGGGTGGCGTTTTCGGCGTTCAGTTTGGTTTGCGAGGCCATCTCGGTCATGGAGCTGGTAATCTCCTCAAGCGACGCCGCCTGCTCGGTGGCGCCCTGAGACAACGCCTGGCTCGAATCGGACACCTGACCAGAGCCACTGGCCACCTGCTCGGTGGCGGTGAGGATCTCGGTGATCAGCTTGTTCAGGTCATCGCCGGTTTTCTTGAGCGAGTTCCTGATCGCGTCGTTCTCGTCGTGGGGGGTGGCGTCGAAGGTGAGATCGCCATTGGCGAGCATGTCAAGGGCCGCCACCATTTCCATCTGGAGGGAATCGGCAAAGGTATCCATGGTCTTCGCCATCCGGCCGATCTCATCCTTGCGGTCCATGTTGAGACGGTTACCCAGGTGCCCCTTGGCCATTTCCTCTATCATCCCCATGGCCTTAATGATCGGCTGACTGAGGGCGCGGGAGATGAGCAGCGCCAGACCGACGCCGATGGCCAGGGCAAGGAGCCCGACGGTAACCAGGGTGGTGTCGGCCTTGGCGGTGTCGCTGCCCATCTTCTTCGATTGGCCCTCCTCCGCCTCGCTGCAGCCCTTCATCGCCTGCTCCGCCTCGGCCACCATCTTCTCCTCGGCCTTGACCTGCTCTTCGGTCAGGGCCACAAACTTGTCAAAATGACGCTTGTAGGCGGCAATGCTTTCCGCAAGGCCGCCCAGGCCAGCCGCCGAGGCGGCGGCGCGCGCCTCCCTCACCCCGTCCTCCACATCCTGCAGCCACTTGGCATCGTTTGAGATAATGAATTCCTTTTCGGCCTTGCGGGCATTGAGCAGCAGGACGCTAACCCGATCGGCGTTGCTTCTGGCCGCCAGCTCCATGGTTTTGGCGGACTCGGCCCGCATCAGCTCCATGATCGCGTTCTTCTGGTTGCGGAGCTCAACGAAGGCATGGAAGGCGTTTGCGTACTCGTCGATCTGCCGAATGATTTCGGAGAGACGATCCTTGTCGTCCTGCTTGGAATGAAGGGGCTTCAATGCCTCGGCGCCGGCCCTGGCGGCGGCAATCCGCTCCTCGACCTTGGCGATAATGCTGTCATCACGATACAGGATATAATCTTTTTCCTGCTGCCGGGCATTGAGAAGCTCGGTAACCATCTCCATATACCGATCCATCTTGTCGGCGCGGTCGGCTATGCTGGCCATCCCGGAATAGCCGGCGTAACCGACGATGACCGTCAACAGCAAAACGGTCGCGAACGAAACAAGCAATTTGCGACTGATAGACATATCCTTAAACATTTTTCCCTTCCTCCATCGCACGTTTGCAGCAAGAACAAAGAGTCACGACATCACCGGCCGACGGCGCCCACCAACTGCTGAAACTCTTCCTCGTAAAGCAGACTATCGACGTTCAACAGAATGCGAACCTGATCATCCACCTTGCCCATCCCTTTAAGAAAACGGCTGCTCGTCCCCTTGGCGGTCCGGGGCGGAGGTTCGACCTGCGCCTCCGGTATATCGGCCACCTCGTTGACCTGATCCACCACCAGCCCCACGGCCGTGGCGTTGATATCGACAACGATAATGCATGTCCGCACGTCGTATTCGCGCTCCGGCAAATGGAAACGGAGACGCACGTCCATCACCGGAATCACCTTGCCGCGCAGGTTGATCACACCCTTGACGAAATCGGGCATGTCCGGCACCTCGGTGATACGCTGAATGCCTATGATTTCTGTCACATAGACGATATCTATACCATAGTCCTCACCCGCCAGATGGAAGGTGAGATACTTGTCTTTCATGGTATCTTCGTCGCTGTACAGATCGTCTTCCATATCCAGTTCTTCAGCCATCACCATCCCTCCTGCATAGTAGACATTGTCTAATGTCCCGCAAAATCACATCAAAAATCAAGAAACTTTTTGATTATGTAAACCGAATCATATCATCCGTAACCATTACCAAATAGCAACCTGCCGATTTCATATACCCCAATACAACAATTTACCTTTACGCAACCAACAGTTTTCCGCCGTAGTCACAACAGGCAGATAGATTGCAATCGATATGCATTGCGATAACGAGAAATTGCAGTCAACATCACATCACGCCTCCAAACGAAGAAACCCGTTGCCCGCGCCGTCACCCAGCTTGCGGAGCTTGAAACGGGACACCAGTTCGTTCAGATGTCCCGCCTGCGCGGCCAACTCCTCGGATGTGGCCGCGCACTCCTCGGCGCTGGCGGTATTCTGCTGGGTTACCTGATCGATCTGCCCCAGGGCCTGATTGGTTTGCCCGATCCCTTGCGCCTGCTCGTTTGACGAAGCGGCGATCTCGCCGACCAGGTCGGTCACCTTGGCTACAGCGGCAACGATCTCGGCCAGCGCCTCGCTGGTCGACTGCGCGATCTCGGTGCCGTTCTTGGTTTTATCCACCGATCCCTCGATGAGTTCGGCGGTTTCCNNTTGGTCTGGAAGGCGATCTCGTCGATAACCTTGATGATCTTCGAGATATTCCGGCCTGCCTCGTTGATTTCATTCATGGCCATGACCATCGCCTGCATCTTGGCGTTGCCGCCCTCGGCGGCGTTGCGGGCCTGAACCGCCAACTGATTGGCCTGGGTGGCGTTTTCGGCGTTGAGCTTGGTTTGCGAACCAACCTCGGCCATGGAACTGGTGATCTCCTCAAGCGACGCCGCCTGCTCCGTTGCCCCCTGCGAGAGCGACTGGCTTGCCGCCGAAACCTGCCCGGAGCCGGTGGCGATTTGATCCACAGCCTGCCGCACCTGGCCGAGCATCTCATTAAGCCCCTCGTTCATGGTCTGCAGGGCGCGTCCAAACTGATCCTCGCTTGAGGCCAGCGCAACCGCCCTGGTCAAATCCCCGCCGGCCACAGCAGTGACCAGGTCTGCCCTGCCGCGCAAGCTGACCACCATCTTGCGCATGGCATCGAAAACCCCGGTGGCCTGCCGCTCATGATCGAGCGCAATGGCAAGATCGCCGGCGGCGATTCGCTGCGCAATGCCGGCCACCTCCTCCGGCTCGGCGCCAAGTTGCCGCAGCAGTGAACGGGTAATGGCATAGGCAAGCCCCAACCCGACAATAACCGCCAGCACCGAGATGACAATCGCCACCGTGATGGTCCGCTGGCGGATGGCATCGAAAACCACATCGGCCTCGCGGCTTTCATCCCCCAAGGAGGCGATGATTTTCCCAAGGGGTTCTTCCGCCTGCCCCTTCAGAGCATCCAAGCGGCCATCCACATCCCGCAGATGCGCTTCATCCGCGGCCAGCTCGCCGCTGCCGGCCTGCTCTCTTTTGGATTTTTGCAGGATGGGCAGCGACTCCTCGGCAAAGAGCCGGAGATACTCCCGATAGGTCCTGGCAAACTCATCGGCCAGAGCTCTTTCGGCATCGGTGTCCACCAACGCCTTGACGGTGGCGATATCCGCGGCCGCCTCCTTTTCAAGCGCGGCAAGATCCCGCACGGTATCATCCATGTTGCGGTTAATGACCGCATCCGCCATAACGCTGTAGGACGCCGACACCCTCTGGCCAACGCCTTCCACCGCAAGGGCATCCGCATTCCGCCCCGCCCCCTCGTCCTGCAAGGCGCCAAGCCTGTTGATGCCCACAATCTGGTAGAGACAAACACATGCAAACAACCCCAGCACCGCCCCAAAAGAGAGGTACAGCTTCATCCCGATTCCCAATTTCCTGCTCAAAACTTCCTCCTTTTCTTGCATTTTCAATTTACCGGCTCACTCGCATACCGCCCGGACAGATCACGGAAATCCGGGGGCAATGAGACCATACTTCTTGATCCGGTAACCGATTTGCCGCTGGGTGATCCCAAGCTCCCGGGCGGCCCTGGCCTGCACCCAGCCGTTTCGGCGCAAAGCCTCCTCGACCCGCTGCCGCTCCAACTCCTTCAGCGACCGGCGCCCCTCCCCCCCTGCCACCTCTGCCACCCCGCCCGAAGACGCGCCATGGGCGACCCGCGCCGGTGAAACCTCAGGCTCGGCCACCATGTACGACGGCAGATCCGCCATCAGCACCCGGTCATGGTCGGCCATGATCACCAGCCGCTCGATGAGATTCTGCAACTCCCGGACATTGCCGGGCCAGCGATACCCCTCGAAAAACTCCACCACCTCGCGACTGAAGCGCACCTGCCGCCCGTTTCGCTTGTTGCACGCCCGCAGGAAGAAATCGAGGAGCAGCGGGATATCCTCGCGCCGCTCGGCAAGCGAGGGCAGCAGAATGGGCACCACGTTCAAACGGTAGAAGAGATCGGCGCGAAAACTCCCCTCGGCCACCGCCTGCTCCAGGCTGCGGTTGGTGGCGGCCACCACCCGGACATCGACCTTGATGGTCTGCACCCCGCCCAGCCGCTCGAACTGCTGCTCCTGCAACACCCGCAACAGCTTGGCCTGCAGGTTGAGGGGCAACTCGCCGATCTCGTCGAGAAAAATGGTGCCGCCGTGGGCCAGCTCAAACCGCCCCTTCTTGGCGGCGGTGGCGCCGGTGAAGGCCCCTTTCTCATGGCCCAGCAATTCGCTTTCAAGCAGGGTCTCGGGCAGCGCCGCGCAGTTCACCTTGACAAACCGCTTCTCGTCACGGCCGCTCACCTGATGGATCGCCCGCGCCACCAGCTCCTTGCCGGTGCCGGACTCGCCGAGAATCAGGGCGGTGGCCCGGCTCGGCGCCACCTTGTCGATGGCCCGGAACACCTCCTGCATCGGCTTGCTCTGGCCGATGATGTTCCGATAGCTGAAACGGTTGACCAGTTCGGCGCGGAGGGTGAGGTTTTCTTCGCGAAGCACCGCCTCCTTGCGGTCGATGGCCCGATGGAGTTCGAGAAACTGGGCGATGAGGGTAGCAAGCACGGTAAGGAAACGGACATCCTCCTCGAAGGATATCTCCGGGCCGAAGAGCCGGTCCACCGACAGCACCCCCACCGACTTCTTGCCGAGCAGCACCGGCACGCCGATAAAGGAGATCCGCTCCTTGTCGATGGCCTTGCGCGCCCCGGTCCGGTTCAGAAACAACGGCTCGCTGTGCACATCCGGCACCACAAACGGCGAGCCGCTGCGAAAGACCTTGCCGATCACCCCTTCGTCAACGCTGTACACCCCCCGCTCCACCTCGGCAGGGGTCAAACCGCAGGAGGCGCGGATCACCAACCGGGATCCGGACCCGTCCAGCAGGGCCAGGGTGCCGCGCTCCATGCGCAGGGTGTCGTGGAGGATCCGTAAAATCCCGGCCAGGTTTCTCTCCAGATCAACGGCGGAGCCGACCAGCCGGATGATCTCATACAAAGCCTGCAACTCGAGCGCCTCAAGGCTTGGCGATCCGCCCGGCCCGCCTCGGCGCGAAAATTTTTCTGTCATGCCCACCCCCATCGGTTTGCGAAAGCCGGACCCGGCCCGGATAGCCTGCGCCCTCACATCTGCTACAGACTCCCGTTCCTTGATTGCAATAACCATTCCCCAGCTGCCAAACGAGGCAAGACAAGTGCCTTAGTCAAACAAAAACAACAAGATAGACATCAGAAAACAGCCCCCAGAACCCGCATCGCCGCCATGCCGATATTACAAAACCGTGAGACGCCCAAGGGATCACCAGACAAATCCGTATAAAAATCTCGCCACCGGCGCGATCCCGACAAAAGGGTTTCTCGGCCTTCAGTTTTGTAAACATCCCCACAAAAAGGATGCCGGCCGCAAGCCCGCTCCGCAGCCCTTCCCTGTCAAGGTAACTGGCTGAAATGTAATAATAAAAAAAAATTTATCCGCCCCTGGCATCCCCCTTGCTCTAGCACCTGCCAGGCAACGCGAACAACCGGACAAAAACAGGCGGCGGCCGCAAAGCCGGCGCGAGATCGTATTCATTACCCAATTCCAAGGAGGAAGATCATGAGGAAGGTAGCAATCTACGGCAAGGGCGGTATCGGCAAATCCACCACCACCCAGAACACGGTGGCGGGGCTGGTGGAGATGGGCCGCAAGGTGATGGTGGTCGGCTGCGACCCCAAGGCGGATTCCCCCCGCCTGCTCCTGGGCGGCCTGGCCCAGAAATCGGTGCTCGACACCCTGCGCGAGGAGGGCGAGGACGTGGAGCTTGACGACATCCGCAAGGAAGGCTACGGCGGCACCCTCTGCGTCGAGTCCGGCGGCCCGGAGCCGGGGGTCGGCTGCGCCGGCCGCGGCATCATCACCTCCATCAACATGCTCGAATCCCTTGGCGCCTATGAAGAGAAGGTCGGTCTCGACTACGCCTTCTATGACGTACTGGGCGACGTGGTCTGCGGCGGTTTCGCNNGCCATGTACGCCGCCAACAACATCAGCAAGGGTATCGTCAAGTTCGCCCAGTCCGGCGACGTCCGGCTGGGAGGGCTGATCTGCAACTCCCGGAACGTTGACAACGAGAAGGAGATGATTGAGGAGTTCGCCAAGAAGCTCGGCACCCAGATGATCTACTTCGTCCCCCGTCACAACGACGTGCAGCGGGCGGAGATCAACCGCAAAACGGTGATCGAGTGGCAGTCGGACGCCGAGCAGGCCGACGAATACCGCGGTCTGGCCAGCGCCATCGACAAAAACAAGAATTTCGTGATCCCCACTCCTCTCGAAATCGAGGAACTGGAGAAGCTGCTCATGGACTACGGCCTGATGAACTGACCGGGAGAAAAATCTCGGAATTCGCCCACAGGGGCTCCCTCAGAACAAATTTCAAAAAAAATGGAGAAAAAACCATGTTGACAATGATCAGAGCAATCGTCAGGCCGGAGAAAGCGGACAGCGTCCTCGCAGCCCTCATGGATGCCGGCTTTCCCGCCGTCACCAAATACTCGGTGGCCGGCCGCGGCAAGCAGCGCGGCATCAAGATCGGCGAGGTCACCTACGACGAGATCCCCAAGACCATGCTGCTGAGCGTGGTGAAGAGCGCGGACAAGGATTTCGTCATCGAAACGATCATCAACACCGCCCGTTCCAAGGGCAAGGGCGCCTTCGGCGACGGCAAGATCTTCGTCACCGAGGTAGAGGAGTCGTACACCATCAGTTCCGGCGTCAAGGAGAACGGCGAGGAAGCCAAGGAGGCATAACCATGAAGGAAGTCATCGCCGTGGTGCGAATCAACATGATGAACCAGACCAAGCAGGCCCTCACCGATGCCGGCGTCGACGCCTTCTTCGCCCACGAGGCGCAGGGGCGCGGCAAGGGATTCGCCAACCCGGCCGTCCTCAAGGGCGCGGCGCAGGGTTACGAAGAGGCGGCCGCCCTCCTGGGCGAAAAGGGCAAGCTGTATCCCAAACGGATGCTGACCGCGGTGGTCAAGGACGAGCTGGTCGACGACGTGGTCCAGGCCATTATCACCATCAACAAGACCGGCAAGCCGGGCGACGGCAAGATCTTTGTCCTGCCGCTGGGCGACGCCGTCCGGGTCCGAACCGGCGAAAAGGGCGCCAAGGCAATCGCCTAATCCATCAAGGAGAGNNCTGGTGCAGTGGGATCCCACCGACATCAAGGCGGAACTGCTCAAGAAGTATCCGCCCAAGGTGGCCCGCAAACGCGCCAAGCAGATAATGATCAACGAGGCCCTGGAAAACGAAACGCCGGAGATCATGGCCAACGTCCGCACCATCCCCGGCATCATCACCATGCGCGGCTGCACCTATGCCGGCTGCAAGGGCGTTATCCTGGGCCCCACCCGCGATATCGTCAACATCACCCACGGCCCCATCGGCTGCGGCTTTTATTCCTGGCTCACCCGCCGCAACCAGACCGACGCGGGGCCGGACGGCGAGAACTACATGCCCTACTGCTTCTCCACCGACATGCAGGACCAGGACATCATCTTCGGCGGTGAAAAGAAGCTGCGCGCAGCGATTCAAGAGGCCTACGACCTCTTTCACCCCAAATCCATCGCCGTCTTCGCCACCTGCCCGGTGGGCCTAATCGGCGACGACATCCATACCGTCACCGCCCAGATGAAGGAAGAGTTCGGCGACTGCAACGTCTACGCATTCTCCTGCGAGGGTTACAAGGGCGTCTCCCAGTCGGCCGGCCATCATATCGCCAACAACCAGGTTTTTAAACATCTGGTGGGGCTGAACGACGAGGAGAAGGAAGGCAAGTTCAAGATCAACCTGCTGGGCGAGTACAACATCGGCGGCGACGGCTTCGAGATCGACCGGATCTTCAAGAAATGCGGGATCACCAACGTCTCGACCTTCTCCGGCAACTCGACCTACGACCAGTTCTGTTCGGCCCACACCGCCGACCTGAACGCGGTGATGTGCCACCGCTCCATCAACTACGTGGCCGACATGCTGGAAGAAAAATTCGGCATCCCGTGGATCAAGGTGAACTTCATCGGCGCCGAGGCCACCGCCAAGAGCCTGCGCAAGATCGCCGAGTACTTCGGCGACAAGAAGCTGATCGAAAAGGTGGAAAAGGTCATCGCCGAGGAGATGCCGGCGGTGGAGAAGGTCGCCGCCGACGTCAAGAGCCGCACCAAGGGCAAGACGGCGATGATGTTCGTGGGCGGCTCCCGCGCCCATCACTACAACGAGCTGTTCAAGGAGATGGGGATGAAGACCATCTCCGCCGGTTACGAGTTCGGCCACCGCGACGACTACGAAGGCCGCCAGGTCATCCCCCACCTCACCCTCGACGCCGACAGCCGCAACATCGAGGAGTTCGAGGTAGAGGCCGATCCGACCCGCTTCAAGCCGCGTAAAACCGCTAAAGAGTTGGAAAAGCTTGAAAAGGCGGGCTTCCGGTTCAAACATTACGACGGCCTCAACCCGGACCTGGAGCAGGGAACCATGGTCATCGACGACCTCAACCAGTACGAGGCCGAAAAACTGGTGGAACTGATGAAGCCGGACATCTTCTGCGCCGGCATCAAGGAGAAGTTCTCCATCCAGAAGCTCGGCGTACCCATGAAACAGCTGCACAGCTACGACTCCGGCGGCCCCTATGCCGGCTTTGCGGGCGCGATCAACTTCTACGAGGAGATCGACCGGCTGGTGGGCAGCAAGGTGTGGAGCTACATGAAGGCGCCGTGGCAGGAAGATCCGACGCTGTCGGGCACCTACGTCTGGGAATAGAAAAAAACTTCGCGCAGCACCAGATCTGCGGCGTTATCGGCCTGCTCGCATAGCGGTGCTATAGCGAGCAAGCCTCTGCCTTGCATCTCCGGCACTGTGCGAAGTTTTCAGGTTGTTTTTAATTAAAATCAACTTCCGAGTTTTTGCAGTTAAAAGGTTTTCCCCCCATTGGCTCGCCGCCGAGCACCGGAGACGCTGCCGAAAAGGAGCAAAAGCTGTTTGAGGCCACCGTAGGTGGGCGAGTTCTTTTGATCCCGGCAGCGTCGAGGAGCACAGGGAATCCCGCCGAAGGCGGGACAAGAGACACAGGGGTGCCCTTTCTTTTGGTTCTTTACTTTGGGCAAGCAAAGAAAAGAACATGTACTCCAATTTTGCCCTAACGGAATCTATAACCGTATACACACTACCTATCACAATAGGTTTATGAGGTAACAACATGCTACTACGACACACACCAAAGGAAATAAGCGAGCGCAGCGCCTTGACCATCAATCCGGCCAAAACCTGCCAGCCCATCGGCGCCATGTACGCGGCCCTGGGCATCCACGGCTGCCTGCCGCACAGCCACGGTTCCCAGGGCTGCTGCGCCTACCACCGCTCCACCCTGACCCGACACTACAAGGAACCGGTTTCAGCCGGCACCAGCTCCTTCACCGAGGGGGCATCGGTCTTCGGCGGCCAGGCCAACATGATGCAGGCGATCAACAACATCTTCACCGTCTACGATCCCGAGATCATCGCCGCCCACACCACCTGTCTCTCCGAAACCATCGGCGACGATCTGAAACAGGTGCGCAAGAAAGCCATCGAGGAAGGCAAGCTGCCCAAGGGCAAGTACATGATCTCCGCCGCCACCCCGAGCTACGTGGGCTCCCACGTCACCGGCTTTTCCTCCATGGTCGCGGCGATGGTCGATCTGGCCGAAAAAACCGGCACGAAAAACGGCAAGATCAACATCATCCCCGGCTGGGTCGAACCCGCCGACATGGAGGAGATCAAGCGCCTCGCCGCGCTGGTGGGGGTGAAGTCGATCCTCTTTCCGGACACCTCCGGGGTCTTGAACGGCCCGCTCTCCGGCGAGTACAAGATGTTCCCGGACGGCGGCACCACCATTGCCGAGCTTAAATCCACCGGCGACTCCATCGGCACCATCGCTCTCGGCGAATGGTGTTCGGCGGATGCGGCCCGCGAACTCGACAAGCAGCACAAGGTGCCCTGCAAGGTGCTGGACATGCCCTTCGGCCTCAAGGCCACCGACCGCTTCATCGACGCCCTGCGCACCGTGGCCGGGGTCACCGTCCCGGACGAGATCGCCCTTGAGCGCGGCCAGCTGGTGGACCTGATCTCGGACATGCACCAGTACTTCTACCAGAAGAAGGTGGCCCTGGTGGGCGACCCGGATCAGCTCATCGCCATGACCGAGTTCCTGGTCTCCATCGACATGTGCCCGGTACACATCGTCACCGGCACCCCGGGCAAGAAGTTCGAGAAACGGATCAGGGAGATCACCGCCGACCTGCCCTACAAGGTCAACGTCAAGGCCAAGGGCGACATGTTCCTGCTCCACCAGTGGATC
>DHYT01000179.1 GCA_002415465.1 Desulfobulbaceae bacterium UBA5123 | reverse complement strand
GACCCGCGAGCAGATCGCCGCGCTCGAGCCCTTCCTCGCGAGGAACTGGCAGGCGCGCCACAGCGCGAAGACCGGCAACCCGGTCTACGAGCGGCCGGTGGCGCTGGTCCTCTACCGTGAGGATTTCCGCTTCATGCTCGACGAAGTGATCCCGCGTCAGGGCAAGGTGCGCGCGGACTACGACCTCGTGATTGCCTCGCAACCCTACCGCGCGCGCGTGCCGGTGGAATTCAAGGCGTCCAAGGTCATCGGCCCCCTCGCCCGCGCGCTCGGCGCGGGCGGTCGGCTGCTCGCGCCGTTCAAGCCGCAGAACATGTCGAACAACGCCGCCGTCACGGCCGACGGCGGCGAGATCGGCCGGGCCCAGGCGCTGCAGGCGCGTGCCTGCGGCGTCGCCCCATCGGTGCACATGAACCCGGTGCTCCTGAAGCCGCAGTCGGAAACCGGCGCGCAGATCGTCGTGCAGGGCCGCGTAGAGGGCAGCGCGAAGGCGGCCGACTACCATGCGCTGAAACCCAGGCTGCTGCCGCGGGTGCTGGAGAGTTTCCAGCGCCTGAAGGCCGAGGCCGGGCTGGTGCTGGCGGAGGGCGCGGGCAGCCCGGCCGAGGTCAACCTCAAGGCGCACGACATCGTCAACATGGCCATGGCCCGCGAGGCCCAGGCCAAGGTGCTGCTGGTCGGCGACATCGACCGGGGCGGGGTGTTCGCCTCCTTTGTCGGCACCATCGAGGTGCTGGACCAGTGGGAGCGCGATCTCATCGCCGGTTACGTGGTCAACCGCTTCCGAGGCGACAAAACGCTCCTCGCCGACGCCTTCGCCTACATGCAGAAAAAAACCGGCAAGCCGGTGCTGGGGACGGTGGATTACCTGAAGAACCTGGGGCTGCCGGAGGAGGATTCGGTGAGCTTCAAGGAGGGGCTGTTCAACAGCGCCGCCCCGGCCGGCCCGCACGTGACGGTGGCGATGATCGATCTCCCCCACATCTCGAACTTCACCGATGTGGAGCCGTTCCTGGCCGAACCGGACGTGCATCTGCGGGTGGTGAGAAAACCCGAGGAACTGGGCGCGCCGGACGCGATCATCCTCCCCGGCAGCAAGAACGTGATCGCCGACCTGAAATGGCTGCACGACTCGGGGATGGGCGCACGGGTCGGAGAGCTTGCCGCCAGCGGCGCGACGGAGATCGTCGGCATCTGCGGCGGCTTCCAGATCCTGGGCCGGCAGGTCGACGACCCCCACCGGATCGAATCGGCGGGGGAAAGCCTGGCCGGCCTCGGCCTCATCGAGATGACCACCGTCCTTGAAAAGGAAAAGACCCTGGTCCGCCAACAGGGCTTCCACCTCCCCTCCGGCCTGCCGGTGCATGGCTACGAGATCCACCACGGCCAGAGCCGCGCCAACAGCCGGCCGATCCTGCGCTGGGAGAACGGCGAAACCGCCGGCAGCGAGGAGCGGCAAGGAAAACTCTGGGGCAGCTACCTGCACGGGATCTTCGACGCCGACCCCTTCCGGCGCTGGTTCATCGACCGACTCCGCACCGGCCAAGGGCTTGCCGCCGAAGGCAGGGTGCTCGCCGCCTATGACCTGGAACCGGCCCTTGAGCGGCTGGCGCAGACGGTGCGCGCGGCGCTGGACATGGACGTCATCTACAAACTGCTGGGACGATGATGCGGCTTGAATACCAGATCTGCGCGGCCATGGCCCTCGACCTCGCCCTGGGCGACCCACGCTGGCTGCCGCATCCGGTCCGGCTGATCGGCAACACCGCCGTTTTCCTTGAAAGGCAATGGCGGCGGCTGGTCGGCAACGAACACCTGGCCGGGCTTGCCACCACCCTCTCGGTGCTGGCCGCCACCGCTCTGGCCACCATCGGCCTCCTGCGCGGCGCGGCCCTTCTCCACCCGTACGCCGAAACCGCCTGTTCCGTCTTCCTCATCTACACCGGCGTCGCGGTCACCGATCTGGCCCGGCACGCCCGGGCGGTCTACGAGGCGCTGGCAATGAAGGATCTTGGTCTGGCCCGCCGGCGGGTGGGGATGATCGTCGGCCGCGACCCCTCGGTGCTCGACGAGGCCGGGGTGGCCAGGGCAACGGTTGAGAGTGTGGCCGAAAGCATGGTGGACGGCGTCACCGCGCCGCTCTTCTTCGCCCTTCTGGGCGGGCCGCTGGGGGCGATGCTCTACAAGGCGGTCAACACCATGGACTCCACCTTCGGCTACAAGAACGAGCGGTACCTGCGGTTCGGCTGGACCCCGGCCCGGCTTGACGATCTCGCCAACCTGCTGCCGGCCCGGATCACCGGGCTGCTGGTGCCATTGGCCGCAGGGCTAGCCGGACTCGATTGGAAAAACTCATGGAAAATCTTCCGCCGCGACCGCCTCAACCACGCCAGCCCCAACTCGGCCCACACCGAGGCCGGGGTGGCCGGCGCGCTGGGGGTGCAACTGGGCGGCAGCAACATCTACTTCGGCAAAACGGTGGTAAAGCCCTTCATCGGCGACCCGCTCGTCCCCATCGCCGCCGCCCATATCCCGGCCGCCAACCGGCTCCTCTTCCTCACCACCCTGCTTGCGCTGGCCCTCGGCCTCGCCCTCCGCGCCCTCGCCTGATCCCGCCGCCTCAACCGACCGCCGCCCCCGCCTTGAACATCTCCCGCTCGTGGTGATTGCCCACCACCGCCACCATGTCGTTTGCGCCGAAACAGTAGTCGGCCTTGGGGTTGGGGCCGAAGATGTTGTTGCGGATGACGCCGACGACAGAAGCGCCGGTGCGGTTGCGGATATCGGCCTCGCCGATGGACTTGCCCACCAGCGGGCTTCCCGCCTCGAGCCTCACCCAGGATATCTCCAGCAGATCCTTGACCTTGTCGAGCCTGGTGAGAAGCTGATAATCGCAGTGCTCCTTGTAGATCGGCGCATAGAGCCGGCGACGCACCGCGTCGGTGTACTCCTGGATCACGGCGGCGGAAAAATCCAGATGGAGAAGCGCCTGCCGGGCGACCTCGAGCCCCGCTTCCATCTCCGGCAGCACCACCATGTAAACCCCCCTCTCGTAAAGGGCCTTCATCTGCGCCTCGCCCTCGGCCCTGGCCACGATATGCATCTTGCTGTTGAGCAGATGCACCTTGCGAACAGTCTCCCGGCTTACCACCACCGACGGCATGGTAAGCAGCATCAGGCGGGCCTCGCCAACCCGGGCCGCCTCGATAACCACCTGCTGGCTCAGATCCCCGTAAATCACCGGCAGGTTGGCGTTCTTGCATTCGAGCATCCGGGGATGATCCATCTCCACCAGCACGAAGGGCACCCCGAGTTGCTGAAGGATATAGGCGACATGCTGGCCGACCCGGCCGCCGCCGCCGATCACCACATGATCGCGGAGATCGGCGGCGGGCAGGTTGGCGGTCTGCAGCGGCTCGTGCTCGAAAAACCGTTTCCTCAGCTTATAGAGCGGCGCCGCCAGTGCGGAGAGAAAGGGGGTGGCGGCCATGCTGATCACCGAGGTGGCCAGTACCAGCGAATAGAGGTCATTGCCAAAGGCCCTGGTTTCCAGCCCCACCCGGGCGAGGACAAAGGAAAACTCGCCGACCTGGAACAGACCGAGTCCCACGGCCAGCGGGACGATATTGGCGTATCCGAACAAGCGGGCAAGGACTGCGAAGATGGTCCCCTTGCCCACCGAGACCACGAAACCGAGGAGCAGAATCTCTTGCCAGTGGCCGAGCATGAAGCGGAGGTCGAGGAGCATCCCCACCGAGGTGAAGAAGAGCAGGCCGAAGAT
>DHYT01000039.1 GCA_002415465.1 Desulfobulbaceae bacterium UBA5123 | reverse complement strand
GACCAACCTGCTGGCACTCAATGCTGCGATTGAAGCCGCCCGCGCCGGCGAGATGGGACGCGGTTTTGCGGTGGTGGCCGATGAGGTGCGCAGCCTTGCCCAGCGTTCCGCCGCCGCCTCCAGGAATACCGCCGAGCTTATCGAGCGGACGGTGGCGAAGATCAGCGGCGGGGTGGCGCTGGTCGGCGAAACCAGGGACTCGTTCAGGACGGTGACCGAAGACGTGCAGCAGGCGGTGACCCTCATGGGCGGCGTCAACGAGGCCTCGGCTGAGCAGAGTCACGGCGTGGGGCAGATCCACCGGACCATGGAAGCCATGGGGCAGGTTACCCAGCAGAATGCCGCTTCGGCCGACAACGCCATCAGCGCGGTTCGTGAACTCAACGCCCAGGCCGAGCAGATGGAGCGGGTGGTCTGCGAGTTGCGGGAGATCGTCGGCGGGGAAGGCTGCGTCCCCGCCACCGAGGACGCCGCGGATGCGTCCTCGGCGCGGCGGCATCAACCCCTGTTGCAGGGGTGAGGGGACGGATGATTTATTCGTGAATGGCGGCCGGTGTTCTGGCGGCCAGGGTTTGACAATACCAAGGAGCAATCAAGGATGGAGGTGCGAATGAAACGAATTGTTACCTGTATGGCCATTGTTTCCATGCTGTTCGGATTGGCCGGGACGGCGGTCGCCGGCGATATTTCCTGCTGGTTCCCCCCCGACTGGAAGAGCAAGGGCGCCCAGGCCAAGGAGATTGCCGATGCCCTGACCGCGAAGAGCGGGGTGACGGTAAAGCCCCGGATCGCCGCCAGCTATCCCCAGGTACTCGATGCCTTCACCGCCGGGGAGCCGTGTCTGGTGTATGTCGGTTCTTTCGTGCAGGCCATCATCCGCGAGCGGGGCATCGGCGTGCCTCTGGTTCAGGCCGTCAACGGCAAGGAATTCTCGGGGGGGTGGATGATCTCCACGGAAGGGGGAACCCCCGCCGCCATTTTGCGGGAGAGCCCTGAGAAGATCGCCTACACCGCCGGCGCCAGTTCCGGCGAGTCTGGCGCCAAGGCCGCCACCGCGGGCAAGGCGGCGGTGCGGGTCGCCAGTCATGAAGCCGCCGCCAATGCCGTCAAGGCCGGGGCGGCCAAGGCGGCTTTTGTGAAAAACTGGTGGTGGCAGGCCAACAAGGAGAAATTCCCCGGTTTTGTCGCCCATCAGGTGGCGGGTATCTCCGATGAAAAGAATCCGGATAATGTCTTGACGGCCTCCAAGGGGTTGCCCGAGGCGGTGCGGAGCAAGATCAGCGAAGCGGCCATGGAGTCGGCGGCGGTGTTCGGCGCCAAGTCGATGCGCCGTTTCGACAGCAAGACCCTCGATTTCACGGTCGGCCTGATGCACAAGGGCGGCATCGATCCCAAGGCCTATAGCTGGTAGTTTTACGGCGCAAGCGGTTGCCCGGAGAGGGCGGGGTTTGGATCATAAAAAAAGAGCGGGGCCCGTAAGCCTCGCTCTTTTTTTATGGCATGGCATGTGTGTTTCCGGGCGGTCAGCGGTTGTACCGCTCCTCGCAGGAGAGGACGATCTCCTTCTGCGCCTCCGCCAGCACCTGCCTGGCTTCTTCGGCGTCCTTGCGGATCTGGGCGGAGAGTTCCTCCGGGCCGGAGAATTTTCGTTCGCCGCGCAAAAAGCGGAGCAGGTTGATCTTGATCGGCTTGCCGTAGATGTCCTGGTTGAAGTCGAAGATGTGGGTTTCCGCCACCAGCTGGTCGCCGCCGAAGGTCGGGTTGTAGCCGATGTTGAGTACCCCGCCGTAGCATTTGCCGTCGTAGATCACCTGGGTGACATAGACGCCGTGTTTGGGGCAGAGATCCTCCGGCGAGATGGCCAGGTTGGCGGTGGGAAAGCCGACCAGCGGGCCGCCGCGCTGCTTGCCGCGCTTTACCTCGCCCCTGATCTGGTAGTAGCGGCCGAGCAGCTTCTTGACGTAGCGCATCTTGCCGTCGGTGATCAGGGCCCGCACCTTGGTGCTGCTTGCCAGCATGTCGTCGACGTAAAAGGGCTCCACCACCGTCACCGGGAAACCCTTCTCCTTGCCCTGGGCCTTCAGGAAATCGATATTGCCTTCGCGGCCGCGACCCATGGCGTAGTCGTACCCGATGACCAGGTGTTCGACGCCGATGGTCTTGACCAGGATCTCGTCGACAAAGGTTTCGGCCGGGGTGGCGGCGAATTCCTTGCTGAAGGGGATGATGACCAGCACGTCGATGCCGGCCATCTCGATCAGCTCTTCCTTCTGCTGTTCGTTGGAGATCAGCTTGATGCCGAAGTCGGGCCGGACCACCTGGAGCGGGTGCGGGTCAAAGGTGATCACCACGCTGGTGCCTTCGTGCTTGTAGGCGCGGCTCACCACCTCGCTGAACAGGATCTGGTGGCCGAGGTGGACGCCGTCGAAGTTGCCGATCGTCAGCGCGCACGCCGGCGCGATGCCGGGATGGTGGAAACCACGAAACACTCGCATGGTCGTGGATTATCGGGGCGCGCCCCATTACCATCGCGCATGGCCGACGAAGCCGCTCCTTCGCGCATCCTCTGGGTCATCACGATCGCGCAGTTCGCCGGCACCTCGCTGTGGTTCGCCGCCAATGCAGTCATGCCCGACCTGCAGCGCGAGCTGGCCCTGCCGGCCGCGGCGCTGGCCACGCTGAGCTCGGCGGTGCAACTCGGCTTCATCGCCGGCACGCTGGTGTTCGCGCTGCTGGCGGTGGCCGACCGCTACTCGCCGCGCAAGGTGTTCCTGCTGTGTTCGCTCGCTGGCGGCGCGTGCGCGCTGCTGGCGGCGGCGCTGGCGCCGCGCTACGCCACGCTGCTCGCGCTGCGCGTGCTCACCGGCTTCTTTCTGGCCGGCATCTATCCGNNCTAGGTTCAGGGTCTAGTGGGGGTATCCTCGTGGGAGTTCAAATCTCCCCTTCGGCACCATCTTTTTTCCTTCCGGTAGTATTCTCAAAATTCCCACTGCATAAGTCTTTGTTCATCGACTGGTCGCTGGTACCATGATCTTGTTTTTGTGGCGGGGTGCGTGTCTTTTCGCCCGATCGTTTCGTACCGACTTGTAATGATCTTTCCCGGCAATGTCAAGAAATCTCCCGTGGCGGCCTGCGTTGCGGAAAACGCAATGGTGAAACGTGTCCGAACAAACCCGACAGGATTGCACGACCGAGATCGTTACCGGCGCCCGCGAGGAGGCGCGAGTCTGGTCGCTGGTGCTGGAGGCGGTGGCGATCCCGCATCGGTTGGAGCGGCACGGGGATGACTGGCGGTGTGTGACCCCGGAGGCGGCGGCCGACGAGGCGCGGCGCCAGCTTGCCAGTTTTGCGGAGGAGAATCGGAACTGGCCGCCGCCCCCGCCTGCGGCCGATCAAGGCTGGGAGCGCCGGCAACCGCCCACCCTGCCGCTGATGGGGTCGCTGCTCGTTTTTTATGCGGTAACCGGGCCGTGGCGGGAGGGAGGGCGCTGGTTTTCGCAAGGCGCCATTGATCGCGTCCGTATCCTGGCCGACGGGGAGTGGTGGCGTTTGCTCACCGCCCTCACCCTCCATGCCGACCCGGTGCATCTCTTGGGTAATTTCTGTCTCGGCGCGGTGCTGATGCATTTTCTCTGCAAGCGGCTGGGGGTGGGGCTGGGCTGGTTTTCAGTTCTCTGCGCCGGGGTGTCGGGTAACCTGGCCAATATCATGATCCGCTCCGGCGCCCACCATGCGGTGGGGTTTTCCACCGCGGTTTTCGGCGCCGTGGGTATCCTGTGCGGCCTGGCCCTGCAGGTGCGTTCGCGGCGCGGGGTGTTGCTGCCCTTGGGGGGCGGCGCGTCGTTGCTGGCCCTGCTCGGCGTCGGCGCCGAGCAGACCGATCTCGGCGCCCATTTCTGGGGGCTGGCGGCGGGTGTGCCGTTGGGCTGGCTGCTTGCCCGCCTGCCCGACCGTTGCCGCCGCCTGGTTGATACGGCGGCGGGGCAGGCGGTATTCCTGTGCGCTAGCATCGTGGCGGTGTGGGGGTGCTGGCATCTTGCCCGCTAGGGAAAAAGGGGGTTGTAATTGTGGCCGGAATCTGGGAGACTGTAAGCAAATATCCTCCCGCCAACCTATGTATTCAATCCCGAAAGAACCACGCGAGGTCCAACCGGTATGGCTTTTGATGATCAACAACCGCCGTGGGGGCAGAAGAAACGGCCGCCCACGCCCGAGGAAATGATTGCCACCCTGATCAAGAACCTGAAGGATGCCTTTGGCGGCGGGGAGGGCGCCACGCGGCCGCCCGGTGCGGGTGGGGCCGCTCGCGGGCCTGGGTTTCTGGCCGGATTCGGCAAGGTGGGCGGCATTGTCGCCGCCCTGGTCATCTTCAATATCGTCTACTCCTCCTTTTATACCATCAATCCCGGCGAGCGCGGGGTGGTGCTCCGGTTCGGCAAATACACCAAAACCGCCGACCCCGGTCTCAATTTTAAATTGCCCCTGGTCGACACGGTTTTCAAGGTCAACGTCGACGTGGTGCGCAAGGAGGAGTTCGGCTTCCGCACCAGGGAGCCGGGGCAGAAGACCGTTTACCAGAAGCGCGGCTTCGACAGCGAATCGTTGATGCTCACCGGTGACAAGAACGTCATCGATGTGGAGTGGATCGTCCAGTACAAGGTGCTTGATCCGGTACGTTTCGTCTTTAAGGTGGCCGATGTGCAGGCGGCGGTGCGCGATGTCTCGGAGAGCGTCAGCCGCCGGATCGTCGGTAACATGGATTTCGATTATGTACTCAGCAATCGGGAGATCCTTGCCGCCGCCACCGCCCGCGAGGTGCAGGCGGTTCTCGATCGTTACGAGACCGGCGTGAAGATCGTGACCGTGCAGCTGCAGGACGTCAATCCTCCCGAGGAGGTGAAGCCCGCCTTCAACGAGGTCAACGAGGCGGATCAGGATATGAAGCGGTTGGTCAACGAGGCCGAGGAGGCGTACAACAAGGTGGTGCCCAAGGCGCGCGG
>DHYT01000019.1 GCA_002415465.1 Desulfobulbaceae bacterium UBA5123 | reverse complement strand
GCGTGGTCGGTGCCCGGCACCCAGAGGACGTTATAGCCCTGCATCCGCCGGTAGCGGACGAGGATGTCCTGGAGGGTGTTGTTGAGGGCGTGGCCGACATGCAAAACGCCGGTGACGTTGGGCGGCGGGATGACGATGGAAAAGCTTGGCTTCCCGTCGTCCATGGTGGCGCTGAATTTCTTTTCATTGAGCCAGCGCTGATACCATTTGGGTTCAACGGTGGTGAAATCGTAGGCCTTGGCCATTTCGACAGGGGCGGAATTGGTGGTGTCTTGCTCGGTCATGACTGATTGTTCCGGTTGTTTGTATTGTCGGTCTTTTGAGAAGCCTTGCCAGAAAGGCTTGCGGATATTCGACCATGCCGTCGCGCGTAACAGGGGACGCGCGGCTCTGCTTCGCAGAGGGAAGAATGTACACCGTCAGCGGTTCTTTCGCCACGGAAAACGAATCTTCGGGAACCTTACAGGACGCTCCACGGCTTGGGAAAGAATATCTCCGTGTAGAGGTCAAGGGCGTAGCGGTCGGTCATTCCGGCGATGAAGTCGCACACCTTGCGATCCCTGGCGGTGTCGGCGTCGTAGGCGATCAGTTCTTCCCAGTGGTCGTCGTGGTCGAGGAAGTATTCGTAGAGCTCGCGCAGGATCTTCATCGATTTGATGAAGTCGTCGTGCACCCGGTGGACCTCGTAGACGTTTTCGTAGAGGAAGGCGCGGAGGTCGCCGATGGCGGTCAACACCCGCCCGCTCATCGCCAGCCGGCCGCCGCCGTTGGCGGTGGTGGAGATGATCAGGTCCTTGACCATGGCGCCGATGCGGCCAGCATGGTTGTCGCCCAGGATCCGGCGGCAATGGGCGGGCAGATCCTCCTCACGGATGACGCCGGCGCGCTGGGCGTCGTCGAGATCGTGGTTGACGTAGGCGATGATGTCGGCCAGGCGAACCACCTGGCCCTCCAGGGTTTGCGGCAGATCGTCGAGATCGTCGGGGAGGATCTCCCGGCGGCCCTTGGAATGCTTGACGATGCCGTCCCGCACCTCGTGGCTGAGGTTGAGGCCGGCCCCCTTCTTTTCAAGCAGGTCCACCACCCGCAGGCTCTGCTCGTAATGCTTGAAGCCGCCGGGCAGGAGCTTGTCGAGCACGTCTTCGCCGGCATGGCCGAAGGGGGTGTGCCCGAGATCATGGCCGAGGGCGATGGCCTCGATGAGCGATTCGTTGAGCCGCAGGGGCGCGCCGATGGTGCGGGCGATCTGCGCGACCTCCAGGGCGTGGGTGAGGCGGGTCCGGTAATGGTCGCCGGTGGGGGAGAGGAAGACCTGGGTCTTGTGTTTCAGGCGGCGGAAGGTCTTGGAGTGGATGATCCGGTCGCGGTCGCGCTGAAACGGCATGCGGATCTCGCATTCCATCTCCTGCCGCGGGCGGCCCTTGCTGTCACGGTTCAGGCAGGCGTGCGGCGAGAGCTGCCGCGCCTCGCGTTCTTCCATTTCCAGGCGAAAGTTGTGGATCATGGGGGGTCGGTTTGTTTGAGGTGCAAATGTCGGCACACGACGGGTTGTCGGTGTGTCGCAGGGTGACGGTCGATGCCAAAAGCCGAGCCGCCGGCCGGCTGCTTCAAGGGTAATGAATAAATACCCACCGGTCAAGCAAAGGAACAACGGCGGGGCATCGCGGTCAGTCGTTGTCGGCCAGCTCGCTTTCCAGTTTTTCCATCCTTTCCTGCAGCCGCTCCCACTCCTGGTAGGCGCGTTTCAGGCGTCGCTCCACATCGTGGTATTCCCGGCTGCGGTCGGCGAAGGCGTCTTGATCCTTGTAGAGTTCCGGGTCGGCCAGCTGCCGTTCAAGCTCGCCCTTGCGGCCTTCGAGCTTTTCGATATCCGCCTCGGCGGCGGCGACCTGCTTCTTGAGGGGGCCGAGTTTCTTGTCCCGTTCCGCCCGGAGCTGCGCCTTCATCTGCCGGCCTTCCTTGCCCTTGGCCGTCGTGGCCGGCTGCGGCTGTGCTTGCGGCTTGGTTTCGGGAGCGGGTCCGCGGGCGGGAGCCGCTTCGGCCTTGAGCTGTTTGACCTTCTGCAGGTAGTAGCTGATGTTCCCCTCAAAGAGGTTGCCGCGGCCGTCCTTGATCTCCAGCACCTTGTTGACGAAGCTGTCGAGGAAATAGCGGTTGTGGGAGACTACGATGATCGAGCCGTCGTACTGGCGCATCGCCTCCTGCAGGATTTCCTGGGAATTCATGTCAAGATGGTTGGTGGGCTCGTCCATGATCAGGAGGTTGGCGGGCTGGGCGATCATCTTGGCCAGCGCCAGGCGGCTTTTCTCGCCGCCGGAGAGAACGGTCACCTTTTTGTCAACCTCGTCGCCGCGGAAGAGAAAGGCGCCCAGCAGCGAGCGTATCTGGGTGGTGGGCATGTCCTTGGTGTTTTGTTGCAGGGTGTCGAAAACGGAAAGGTTCTGATCCAGCTCCTGGGCCTGGTGCTGGCCGAAGTAGGAGGGGATGACGTTGTGGCCGAATCGGTATTCGCCGCCGTCCTGTTGGTTGAGGCCGGCCAGGGTCTTGACCAGGGTCGATTTGCCGGCGCCGTTGACCCCGACC
>DHYT01000184.1:4158-4435 GCA_002415465.1 Desulfobulbaceae bacterium UBA5123 | reverse complement strand
TAACCTCTTTTATGATTCAAGCGTAAGATGCGATGGCTGCTAGCTGACGATCGCATCTCATCGCTTACTCATTATCCAATTGAGCTTAGCCCATCAAGCCCTTGACAAGCGACTTGGTAAGGGCCATGGCCTTGGGATGGCGCATGATCAGCACCTCGCCGCCGGCCATCAGCATACAGGAGGCGGTGATCGCCTCCATCAGCACACCGCGCTGCTCCTGGTCACCGAGCATCGCGTCGGTGGGAAGCTTGGTCTCCTTGGCTTTCCAAACCTCGCG
>DHYT01000184.1:2132-4071 GCA_002415465.1 Desulfobulbaceae bacterium UBA5123 | reverse complement strand
GGCCAGGTTGACGTCGATGGGCGAGGATGCGACCATCGGATGCTGGAAGGCCATGGCGGTGGCGCCGATGGAACGGTAGTTGGCATCGGAAAGAGGCGCCAGACAGACCTTCTTGTCGCCGATCATGGCGGTTACTTCACGCAGGGTCTCGGTATCCTTCTCGGCGTTGCCGCAACCCCAGATGATCACCGGCACGTCAACGGCGTTGATCACACCGGCCGCAACCTTGGCTGCCTCGGATGCCGAACGGTTCATGCCGTTGGGATCGGTGCTGACCATGGAAACACAGAGCGCCTCGGCGCCGAACTCGTTCACGCACTTCTTGGCCCAGGCCACCTGATCGTCCATGACATCGGCGAAATGCGCGGCCAAGGGCTCGGGCCATTCCTCGGGCCGGGTGTCGGGGATATCCATTGCGATGATCGGCCGCCGCGGCATGTCGCCCTCGAAGAGATGGTACGGCAAGGAAGTGGCGCCGCCGACGGTAAGGGCGTTGCCGCCGTTGCCGATCACGGCCTCACGGATATTGCCGGTGTAGGCGTTGGTGTAATGATCGGCCGGCACCTTGCTGGCCCGGTCGGCAAGCTTGGTGGTTTCGACGGCAAGTTCCGCCACGGCGACGGAGCCCGTGGCAACGGGTGCTGCCGCCTTTTTGGGCTCGGCGGTCGACTTGGCTGCCGCCGTCTTCGCGGCCTCAGCCGCCTTTGCCTCGGCGGCCTTCTTGGCCTCGGCTGCGGCTTTCGCCTCGGCAGCCTGTTTCGCCTCGGCGGCGGCCTTGGCTTCGGCGGCCTTTTTGGCGCTGTCATCCACGACAGGTGCGGCTGGTGGGGCGGCAGGCGCCGGCGTCGCCGCAGGTGCGGCGGACGCCTTGGCAGCCGGAGCGGGCGCGGAACCCAACTGCGGATCACGCTTCAGGATCAGTTCGGCGCCGGCAAACTTGGATACCGCCTCGAATTGATCATCAGTCAGATTGAGCATCTTCTTCAGCGACTCAAGACCGAGCCGCACCGACTCCAACGCCATTTGACGTTCTTTTTCGTTCATTTCATCTTCTCCCGCATCAGCAATTTGTTCTGCACCGGAAGGATCAGCAAGCATCTCTTTCGCTTTCTCCCTGGCCGCAGCGATAATCTTTCTGGCTTCATCCTTGGCCTCGGCCAGGACGCACTGTGCATCGGCGCCACCGGCACCGGAACGCACCACAATGGTTTCGGATCGTACCACGTCGGCCATCGGCTCGTCCTCAAGGGTCGGTCGCGTGGCAAGGCCTGCGCGGCTGACGATCTCGGGGACGGCGCTTTCCCACTCGATGGCCATCACATGGACACCGGCTACACCCTTGATCTCCCGAACCTGGTTGATGACATCGACACAGATGTTGATGCCCTCGTCTTCCATGTCGGTGGCGGACTGCATCCGCTTGATCACCTCGTCGGTGACATCCATGCCCGGCACGAATTTCTTCATGTAACGGGCCATCCCAAGGGATTTCGGCGGAGTGACGCCGGCCAGGATATAGACCTTCTCGTCAAGGCCAAGGTCGCGGACCACCTGCATGAACTCGGCGAATTTCTTCACGTTGTAAATGATCTGGGTCTGCACGAAATCGGCCCCGGCGGCAACCTTCTTGCCAAGCCGCTGCGCACGGAAGGCCGGGGTCGGTCCGGCAAAGGGGTTGGCGGCGGCGCCCAGGAAGAGCCGAGGTTCGTTGGCCTTGATTGCCTCGCCGCACTGGAACCGTTTTTCATCCCGCATCCCCTTCATCATCGTCAGGAGCTGGATGGAATCCATATCGAAAACGCCCTTGGAACCGGGATGGTTTCCGAATTTCTGGTGGTCACCGGTAAGACAGAGCAGATTCTTCAATCCAAGGGCCGCGGCCCCGAGTATATCACTCTGCATGCCGATCCGGTTCCGATCGCGGCAGGTCATCTGGATG
>DHYT01000184.1:0-2051 GCA_002415465.1 Desulfobulbaceae bacterium UBA5123 | reverse complement strand
CTAAACGACTACCCGATTTCATCGTGTATCCTTCATGTGAAAGCTTGCTGATTATGGTCAGTATTAAACCTGCTTACTTATGGCCCTGGCAACCGGCGTCAGGAACACCAGCGCCCAGATCGCGGCGCATATCCATATCAAAGAGTACGCGATCCTTCTTCTTGTTGATGCCCAAGGCCTCACGCTTGGAATCGATGGCCGAGATCATCAGCCGGGCGATCTCCAACGGCTTCTTGGCTACGTTCCAGTGGGCGCCCAACGGCCCCATCAACCCTTCCAACAGGTACTTGTTGAATTCCTTGGCGCCGGTGGTCGGCAGATCCTGGAATACAACCTGAGCGCCGCTGGCCACGAAGTACTGGCCGATGGCGACCGCCTTCTCGCTCATCCACAGCGGTGCGGTGCCGATGGCCGGCAGGTCGCTGATGTCGTCGCCCAAGCCGCCCTGCTTGACCATCTGGGTCGCGGCGACAAGGATCCGGCTGTTGTCGACGCAGGAACCCATATGGAGTACCGGCGGCATACCTACCGCCTCGCAGACCTCGCGCAGGGAATCGCCGCAGTACTTTGCCGCCTCCGGGTTGGCCAATCCGGCCCGGCCCAGCGAAGTGGCGGCACAGCCGGTGGCAAGCACCAGGACGTTGTTCTTGATCAACTCACGGGCGATAACCTCGTGGGCGTCGTCGTCGAGATGGAAGTTGTCGCAACCGACGATGGCGGCCACACCACGAATCCGACCATTGATGATGTTGTCGTTAAGCGGCCGGTAGCTGGCGCGGAAGGAGCCGCCAAGCATGTAGTTGATGGTCTCATGGCTGAAGCCGACCACCACGTCGACCTTTTCTTCCTTGGGGATAAAGAACTTGCCGCGTTTCTTGTAGTTATTGATGGCGTGGGCAAGGATGCCCTTCGCCGATTCGAGGGCGGCTTCCTCCTCGAACTGGATGTGGATGGCGCCGGGCATCTTGGCGCGGTAGTTGGTGGTGATGATGTCGGTGTGGAAATTTTTGGCCACCTCACCCAACGACTGCATGATACATTGAACGTCACCGACCATGGCTTCGACGGCGCCGGTGGAAATGACGATCTCCTGTTGCACGAAGCCGGCGGCGACAGGGATGCCGCGCCGCATGAGGATCTCGTTGCCGGTACAGCAGACACCGACCAGATTGATCCCCTTGGCGCCCTGCTTCTTGGCCATGGCGATCATGTCCTTATCCTGGGCCGCGATACAGAGGGACTCGGCCAGCAGAGGCTCATGACCATGAACGCAGATGTTCACCTGGTCGGGCTTGAGGGAGCCGAGATCAACCACGGCGCGCCGTGGCACCGGGGTGCCGAACATGATATCGGTGAGTTCGGTGGAAAGCATGGAAGAACCCCATCCGTCGGCGAGTGCGCAACGAGAGGCCTGCAGCATGATGTTCTGATAGTCCTGATCGACGCCCATATGGGTGCGATGCATCATTTCGACAACCTCGCGGTCGATGCCGCGGGGGGCGATACCGAGCTTCTTCCAGATCGCCTGGCGCTTGGGTACGGCCCGCTTGAGCATCGAGATGGGCTCGTTGTCCTGCTTGCCGAACTCGGCAAGTGCCCTCTCGCCCAGTTCAACGGCGATTTCCTGGGTCTCGCGGCCCTCGGTCACGATCCCGAACACCTCGGCCAACGCCTTGAGCTTCTCGACGTCCTTGATCTGATGGGGACCATGCCCCTTGGCGGTTTCCAGGAAGCCGCGAACCATCTCGCGGGCATGGTCGGTGTGGGCGGCCGTACCGGATGCCACCACGCGGGCGAAGTTTCTCGCCGCCACGGTGTCGGCGGTGGCGCCGCAAACGCCGATCATCTCCTCGACGCCGTCGATGATCTGACAGGGGCCCATGTTACAGTTCCGGCAACATGTTCCGCCGGAACCGAAAAGACATGCGGAAGTGCCACGTGCTTTGATACGGTCATAAGCGGTCTTGACCCCCTTGGCGATATCCTGGGCAAGAACCTGCTTGGAGGAAGGACAGGTAATATCAGCGCAACCTTCACATCCGTTTCGTTTG
>DHYT01000063.1:4029-4643 GCA_002415465.1 Desulfobulbaceae bacterium UBA5123 | reverse complement strand
CGCCCGAGCCGCCCACGACGGTGTTATGCCCGCCCTGCAGGATGGCAACATCGTTACCGCTCTCGAGCGTGATGTAGCTGCTGCCGCCCGCGCCATAGATCGTGGTGTTGCCGGTGCCGCTGTAGATGGTGTTGTGGCCGATGCCGGAATAGACGATGTCGTTGCCCCCGCCCGCATCCAGCCAGTTGCACCCGCAAGGAGTACGCCGGTGGGTACCCCGCTGCTGCACAGCGACCCTTCCGCAGTCGCCGTTGCTGAGGTAATAGACGCTGTCGCCCTTGCCGCCGAAGATGATGTCATTGCTCACGCCAAAGGCGGTGCCGCTGCCCGTGCCCTGGGTGATGGTGTTGTCGATGGGGTGGTTTTGTTTCGCCGCCTGTAGCTGGTCGGTCACCGAGCCTGCACCATTCCATGCGTTGCCCTTGTAGTCGGCAGGCAGGTTGCCCATGCCGGGGGCGGCGCCATACATGTACCATAAAGCGTTGCCGGTGGAATTGGCATAGCCCCCGGCCAGTATGCTGGCCTCTTTGAGGTCCATGCCGCCGACGTAGATGTTTTGCCCCGCGCCCATCACGATGGTGCTGCCCGCAGCGGCGCCGTCCGCATTGACACCC
>DHYT01000063.1:0-3810 GCA_002415465.1 Desulfobulbaceae bacterium UBA5123 | reverse complement strand
GGCGAGGTTGTTGCTGGTGATGACATTGCCGCCGGCGTCGGTGAGGTTGGCGGTCAAGGTGGCCGTGTCTGCGGTCGAGTTGCCGGAGGTGTCGATCAGGGCGAGCGAGACGCTGCTCTGTCCGGCGGGGATAGTGACCTGCACCGTACCATCGGCAGCAAAGGACAGCGCCTCAGCACCGGTAACGAGTTTGAATAAATTGGCCGCACCATTGGCAAGTTTGAGGGTGAGGGTCTGGGCGGCATCCTTGATGCTCCCAACCAGCAAGCTGAATTCGTACAGCGTACCTTGCGGCACGGTGTCGCTCGGGACAACGCTGACATTACTGAGATCGCGCACCACACCCGGGACAATGAATGCATATTTGCTGAGGTTGATGCCGAGGTAGCCGCCATTCATGGCCTGGGCGAGGTCGAAGTTGTCGATGATGATCTTGTTGTTGCCCGCCACGCCGCCCATCTGGGTGGCGTTGGTAATCTCAAGTGTGGGAGTTGGGAAGGGAAAGTATTTGTATTGCGCGCCGGTAGTGGCATCGGTCCAGACGATGGCATTACCGGCCAGGGTGGCATTGGCATTGCTGCCGGAAAGCTGGGTGTAGCCGAGCTTGATCACGCCCTGCCCGTCGCTGTCCTTGATGTGTTCGGTAAGGCCGGTGCGCGCGCCCATGTCGAGGAACTGGTAGGTGTCGTTGCCCGTGCCACCATTCAGCACATCATTGCCCTGACCACCCACGAGCAGGTCGTTGCCCGCACCGCCAATGAGTGTTTCGGAGCCGGTGCCCGCATAGAGGCGGTCATCCAGACTGCCGCCGGTGAGACTCTTGTTGGCGTCACCGAAAATGATATTACCTGCAGGCGCATCTGGGCCATTGGCTATTCCCAGCACAGAGCCTTCGACCAACACTTGCTGATGATTGGCGAGGTCGGTGTATTTCCAGTTTTGAGTGTCGCTCCCCAGAACATATGTTTTGTCGTTCTGGTTCGCCTGCATCTGCCAGTAGAGCTGGGAGCACCTGTCGCTGAGGTACTGATCGGTGAAGCACCCCTTGCCCGTATTGGGGTCGTACAGATCGAGCTCGCCGTTGGCGTTGTGTTGGGCAAATATCGCATCGTTGCCGACGAGCGCAAATGGCATGAGATTAAGCAGGGCATAGCGATGGGCGATACTGCCCTGGGCGATGCTGGCAAGCTGACCTGTATTGAACATGGACAAGTCTCGTATGGTCAGGGTCTGGGTGTTGTAGGTCGCTTTGTAGGCTTGTATCGTTGAGATGACTTCCTTGAAGAACTGATCGGTGGATGTGGTCTTGATAGCCGGAAGCGATGGAGTCAGTGTCTGCCTGAGGGCGCTCACAAATGCATCGAGTTCTTTTAGATTGTGGTAGTCGTTTGCGCTGGATTGCAGGATTTTGTTGAGGTCTTCGCGGGTTAAATTGGGATCGATTACGCTCGTCAAGAAAGCGACCGAGCTGACTTCAGAGGGATAGGCATCGGCACTGCTGTTGACAGTAAAAAAATTGACTGACGCGTCAATAAGACTTGCTAAACCTTGTTGTATCAATGGCTTACTATATATTTTTCCTCCCAGCCAGTATCCACCCTCAAAGGCACCTTCAAGTGCTAAACCCGCAACCCCAGCTCTCCCCACCACACCGCCGAATGTCGTTGTAATCGTGACTCCGTCTGCGAGCAACAGCACACCATTGTTTATAGCCGCATTCATAACTGCGAAAGACTCAGCAGTCGCGGTTGTCGCAAACTTTGTTAACTCCTTTACGATGTTGGCCGCCGCCATGTCCGGCGACTCATTGTTTGCTAGTGATTTATCGAGGGAATCGTTGATGGAAACATACGCGGCTATTCCTCCGACCACCTTGCTTAATGCAAACCCGGCTGTTGCGCCAATCCCAGTCATCAACTCGTCAACTGCCGCCGCGAACGTGGTTTGTGTTTTAGCAAATTGCGCGATAAAACCTTGTTCGATCTGCGCAACTTGGGCCCGAAGCTGATAGCCAAGCATCTGATGATAGGCGGCTTTCGCCGGGTCGATGGATGCTTGACGGAACGCCTCGTCCTCCATCGCCTTCAAAGTTTGTCTTAAGGCAATCTGCGTCATGGCAGAAAACATGGTTCCTGTGGCCAGAACGGTTTTGTTGACTGCCGTTGCCATCCAAGTAAATACCTTTAGCGTTTGCAATTCGGCCACCTTGCCGACAGTTGCATAAAAATACGTTTTTAACTGCTCCACATAAAAATCTGCAACCGATTGTTCGCTCATTTCTTATCCCCTGAATTGATATGACCTTGACGAAAGAAAACCACATAATCACGGACCGTGCATAAGCTCGTTGCAACCATAAATGCAGTAAACGTGATCATTTTTATTGCCCAAGCAAACCACAAAGCTGCACCACCAGCGGACATGGCGCGATAAGCCTTCTCTTCTACTAAACCATTTGTGCTGCCTGCTGATAGCAATACCCACACCATTCCGATTGCAAGCATCACAATCAACAGCGACCAAATCACCCGGCTCGCCATGGAGCGAGGTTTCTGTTTGGGTCTTTTTGTCAAACCGTCCCGGTAAAGCGGTTCCTTGATGAAATCCGCACCGCTGGCGGGCTCCTTATCCGTTAATGGGGAAATGACGAGATGGAGGTATCCACCCAAGCGGTCATGGTTGAGCCACCAGTACCAGAAGGCGACCTTGAGAGGGAACAAGCTCAGGGTCGCAGCCACATAAAACCTGACGGCCTCAGGATGGCTAACCTTGTTGCCGATGTAGCCGAGAACGGGTGCAAATAACTGCATTCCCGCGACAAGACTATCGAGAAACGGATAGTCCGTCAGGATTGTCGGCGAGATGGCATACGCCAGCCATAGCTCGAACAGCAGTATATATACCAACCATCTCCAATAACCTTCGAGCAACAATTGACGGGCAACTTTCTCGAAAATGGATTGCTTATTTTGTGTCTTGATTCCAGAAGAAAGAGGATTCTTCACGCCGCCATCCTCCCTTCCGCATCGTTCGCCGCTTCGCAAACCAACAACTTTTGACTGCAAGTTATTTTGTGCATACAATCTGTCCCGTGGAGATTTCCTTCGATCCGGCCAAGAATGCCCGTAACATCGAGTTGCGCGGCCTGCCGTTCGAGCGGGCGGCGGATTTCGATTTCGAGACGGCGCTGTTTTCGCAGGATGCGCGGCGGAATTATGGCGAGGTGCGTATCCGCGCCTTGGGGTTGCTCGATGGCCGGGCGCATGCCCTGGTGTTCGTGGAGACGCCACATGGCATCCGCGTAATAAGTTTCCGCAAGGCCAACAAACGAGAGGTGACTATTTATGAAACGCAAACCCGAACTGGTGGATGAGGACAATCCCGAGTGGACAGCGGCGGAGGCCCGCAAGGCGAAGTCTTTCTCCGCGCTGCCGGAGACGCTAAAAGCCAAGCTGGCGCGGCGTACGCGCGGGGCGCAGGTGGCGCCGGTCAAGGAACGCATCACGATACGGCTTTCGCCCGAGGTGGTGCAGTCCTTCCGCGCCTCCGGCGCGGGCTGGCAAAGCCGTTTGGATGCCGTTTTGCGCGACTGGCTCAAGAAACATCCGCACGCGCTGTAGTCGTTATCTGCGGCCATGCTTCCGTCCAGCGAAGTCGCCGCCGGCCCCGAATTGCCCGAGACGATGTATTCATTGCCCGAGCCGCTGTAGATGTAGTTGTTCGCACCCGCTTCCGATGCGGCGGATTGATTGGACATCCCCGCATCGCCCGAGGCGATGGCATAGTCGCCCGAGCCGCCCACGACGGTGT
>DHYT01000013.1 GCA_002415465.1 Desulfobulbaceae bacterium UBA5123 | reverse complement strand
CCGGCGATGAGGAGATGGGGCATCTTGGCGAGATTGGCCACCACCGGGTTGCCCACCACATCCATGCCCAGGCCGATGGAGAGGCGCGAAACCGCCTTCTGAAAGGTGTCTCCGGAGACGATGTCGCGGAAGTAGACGATCTGCCGTTCGGGATTGGGGATCTCGATGCCCAGCGCCGCCTTGCCGGGCACCGAACCGACGATCCGCACGCTCTCGGCCCTGAGGCCAAGGGCCAGATCGTCGGCGAGGGCGACAATCTTGTTGATCTTGACCCCGGGCGCCGGCGCAAACTCGTAGGTGGTGATCACGGGGCCCGGAGAAATCCCCTCGACCTTGCCGATCACCCCGAAATTCTTTAATTTTTCCTCAAGGAGTCGGCTCACCGCGTAGTAATGATCCCGGTCAACCACCGTCTCGCTCCGCTCCGGCTTGTCGAGCAGGGTGACCGGCGGCAGCTGATACGTGCCGGGAGAAACCGGCAGGGCCTGAAACTCGTCATCATCGCCCTCTTCTTCGGGCAAGGGGACCGGCGCATGCACGCTGGGAACGGCTGCCGTTTTTTCATCCCCGCCCGGCCTCCGCCGGTCCGCAACCTCGTCGACGGCCTCCGCCTGACGGCGCTTCCCATACCGGTCGCGCAGCAGACAGGAGGCATGCCCCAGACGACGGCCAAAGCCATACACCGAGAAGCGGACCGAAATCATCAGGGAGACGAGCAGCACCAGCAGGAAAAGCAGCACGGAGCCGGGGCCGCCGAAATAGGTGCCGACAAAGGAATAGAGCAAGCGGCCAAGGGTCCCGCCGGCGGGGAAGGTATGGGAAAAGATGGAAAAGGATTCGACGCCGGTTGCGGCGAACAGCCCGCCGCTGGCCACCAGGATGCCGGTGACCCCGCCGCAGACAAAAGGCAGGTCGGGCGGGGAGATGCGCGAAAAGAAGATCCGGACGGCAAAGAGGGCGAGAAGGATGGGGAGCCAGAAGCTGCTGAAGCCGAACACGCCCATCAAGGCAAGGGAGAGCAGCTGCCCGATCACCCCCCCCCAGTTCCGGTCGGCAACGGCCGCGTCAACCGGCAGATAGCTGAGCAGGCTGATCAACAGGAACAGGGCGACGAATCCCAGCACCACCGCCAGAATCTCCCGACCCAGGGAGGGCGCTTCCGACACTTGACTTTGTCCCTTGGCCATAAACGAGTCTCGGACCTGTGCTTCCTGGGCGGACAGCCGCCCGGTTATGCGTCGGGCGGCTGCTTGATGCCTCTGGCGATCCCGTCCAGGATGCCGTTGATGAATGGCGCCGCCTCGTCGGTACTGTACCGCCGGGCGACTTCGAGCGCCTCGTTGATCACCACCTCGGCCGGGATCTCGGGCCGGAAGCACAACTCATAGGCCCCGATGCGGATGATGTTGCGGTCGATGAGCGACATCCGCTCCATCCGCCAATTCTTGGTCTGCCGGGTGATCCGCTCATCGAGGTCATCGTGGTTTTCACCCATCCCCTCGATCAGTTCAGCGGCGTAGGGCAATGCCTTCTTGTCGATCTCGAAATGTTCGCGGAGGATCCGGAAGGTCTCGGAAAGCGGCTTGCCGTTCAACTCACTTTGATAGAGGGATTGCAGAACCAGCTCCCTGGCCTTACGTCGTATGCTCATCTAAGTCTCTATATCTGCGCCAGCAGATTGACCATCTCGATGGCGGCCACGGCGCACTCTGAACCCTTGTTGCCCGCCTTGGAGCCAGCGCGCTCGATGGCCTGTTCGATGTTATCGGTGGTAAGCACGCCGAACAGAATCGGCAGGCCGGTATCCATGCCGACCTGGGCGATGCCCTTGGCGGCCTCGTTGATCACCAGGTCAAAATGCGGCGTGGCGCCACGGATCACCACCCCCAGGCAGATGACCGCGTCGTACTTGCCGGAACGGGCCATCTTCTGCGCCACCAGCGGCAGCTCATAGGCGCCCGGCACCCTGGCGACATCGATATCGCCGGCCGCCGCGCCTGAACGCTGCAACGAATCAAGCGCCCCCTCAAGGAGCCGCTCGGAGATGAATGAATTGAAACGGGCGACGATGATGCCGAACTTCTTGCCACTCGCGTTTAAGTTTCCTTCCAGATAATTTGCCATGACTTCCTCCGCGTTATTTGTTGCTGGAGATCAAATCCAGCATGTGTCCCATCTTGTCTTTTTTGCACTTCAGGTAGTTGAGATTCTCGGGTCCGGGCTCGACCTCCACCGGCAACCGCTCGGTGATCTCGATCCCGTAGCCTTCAAGGCCGACGATCTTCTTGGGGTTGTTGGTAAGCAGCCGCATCTTGCGGATGCCGAGGTCGCGCAGAATCTGGGCGCCGATGCCGTAATCACGGAGATCGGCCTTGAAGCCCAACTGCAGATTGGCCTCCACCGTATCCATGCCCTGATCCTGCAGGGCGTAGGCCTTGAGCTTGTTGACCAGGCCGATGCCGCGCCCCTCCTGGTGCATGTACAGGATCACGCCGCTCCCCTCCTTCTCCACCATCTTCATCGCCGCATGCAGCTGGCTGCCGCAGTCGCAGCGCATGGAGCCGAAGACATCGCCGGTGAGACATTCCGAATGCACCCGCACCATCACCGGCTTTTCAGGGTCGATCTTGCCCTTGACCAGGGCCAGATGCTCGTACTGGTCGACGTCGTTGGTGTAGACCACGGCGGTGAAATCGCCGCCGTGACAGGTGGGCATCCGGGTTTCGGCGGCCCGATGCACCAGGCTGTCCTTTTGAATCCGGTAGGCGATGAGATCGGCGATGGTGCAGATCTTGAGGTTGTGCTTCTTGCCGAACTTCTTCAGATCCGGCATCCGGCTCATGGTGCCGTCGTCGTTCATGATCTCGCAGATCACCCCGGCGGGCTGCAGGCCGGCCAGCCGCGCCAGATCCACCGATCCCTCGGTCTGGCCGGTGCGGACCAGCACCCCGCCCTTCTTGGCGCGCAGCGGGAAGATATGACCGGGGCTGACCACATCGCAGGGCTGCACATCCTCGCGGGCCGCCACCTGGATGGTGCGGGCCCGGTCGGCGGCCGAGATGCCGGTGGTGACGCCGTGGCGCGCCTCGATGGAGACCGTGAAGGCGGTGCCGAAGCAGGAGCTGTTCTCGTATTCCGGGACCATCAGGGACAGGTTCAGGCGCTCGAGCATCTCCTCGGTCAGCGAGAGGCAGANNTTGCCGGCGCGGATATCCTCGATACATTCCTCAATCGTATTGATCGTCATCGTTTCACCACCACAACCGCCCGAGCATTCCGGGCGTAAGAAGCATTAATTCAAAGGAAGCCGCCGCCGATTGCAATCAGCAACAGCCGTCATATCTCTCATAAATCCGCAACTAGCGCAGGAAGCCGTGTTCGGCGAGAAAGGCCGGGTTGATCCCGGTCTTCTCGGCTGACCCGTCGGCCCCCTTGGCGGCCAACAGTTTCTCGACATACTTGCCGATCAGGTCGACCTCGATATTCACCGTATCGCCCTGTTTCCGTCCGCCCAGGGTGGTCACCGTCAGGGTATGCGGGATGATCGCCACGGAAAAGGTCTTGTCATCGCAATGGTTGACGGTGAGGCTGATGCCG
>DHYT01000007.1 GCA_002415465.1 Desulfobulbaceae bacterium UBA5123 | reverse complement strand
ATCCACCTCCACATAGGTCCCGTCGCCACGATAGCCCTTGAGCTTGATATTGCCCGAGGACGCCGGCCCGGCCACGTTGGGGTCGGCATAGACGGTATTCCAGGTGCTGCCGGCGGTAACCACCGGCGGCTCGCCGGAATCGGTGGTCAGGGCGCGGCCCGGAGAGACGATGGAGGTCTTGGCGGAAGAGATGTCGATCTGGCCGGTCTGGAGATCCTGCTTCGAAAAGACGCCGACGGGATTCGCTTCGGCGACCGGGGTGGTGGCGATGGTGATCGAGACATTGGGAACACCCTGAATATCATCGATATTGATACCGCCGCCGACCACGGTCAGATTCAAGAGACCGCCGGTATCATAGATACTATCCATGAAGGATATAAGATCATTAAGGGTTGCGCCATCGGTGACCGTGTAATCAAATGGTCCCACCGCGACGCCGGCGGTATCGCTGCCGGTAAAAGTAAGGATGTCGCCGGGGGCCAGATAATCGCCGCCACCGTCCTGAAGGTTGGTGAGCAGACTCGCGCCGGTGGCCGGGAGGGTGGTGCTGCCGTCGGTCATGGCCGGGGTCGTGTTGGTGTCAACATAGGTTGAAGGTGAAGCGCCGAACGGCAAAGAAGTCGTTCCCACGTTCGAGGTAAAGGAAGGGGCCAGCAAGCCGCCCAGGGTGTTGTCGATGACCCGCAGCGATCCGTCCGAGTTGAGATAGGCATTAGCATCGCCGGCCGTTGCTGAATAGGTTGAACTTAAGAAGTTGAGCAGACTCTGCACGGTGGTGGTGGAGGTGACCGTGTAACTGGACGGACCAACTGCGGCGCCGGCCGTATCCAGACCGTCGAAGGTCAACACGTCGCCGATCACGAACCGTTTCTGGTTGCTGTCGTAGACATCGGTCAACAGGGTGCTGGTATTGGCGATGGGGGTGGTGCCGTCGGAGGCAACGAACTTGCCGCTGGTTATCGACCACATATTGGCAACGGTTGAGCCGGTGCCGAACGGATTTGCGCCGTTGGCTGAGGCAAGGGACATGCTGTCGATGTACATGCCGGAAGAACCGCCGCTGTTATCGGAGAGACGCAACCGCCCCTCGCCATCGATGGTGGCCGAACCGCCAAAAGCGGCGCCAAGTTTAGTGAGGAAATCGCCTACCTTTTGGGTGGCGTCAACCGTGTACCGGAACGATTTCTCAACGCCGTCATGGTTGTAGCCGGTGATGAAGAAGGTATCGCCGTTACTCATCAGGTTGGCGCTGCGATCGTAGACGCTGCTCCACAGGGTTTCCTTGGTGATGGGATCACTCATCCCCAGGCTGTCGAACGCGCCGGCGTCACTTACCAGCACCTGGTACTGCGGGTTGGAACTGCCGCCATACACCGCGCCGAGATTGATTTCGATCGCCTGATTGGTGGAGGCGCCGGTAAAGTTGGCCTCGAAGGAGTAATAACGGTCCGTCGGGCTCAGGAACAGCCGGTTGTCGTCCTGGGAGATATCCACCTGACCATCGGGCGGCACCTTCCAGGCGGAGATCTTGTTGATATCGCCGGCGGTGGTGAAGTTGATCACGCCGTACATCAACGCGCCGGCGCCGCGATGCTCTTCATAGTTGAAGGTATCGTTGGGGGCATAGACGATCTGCTCCTGACTGCTCAGGTACCGCAAATCCTCGGAGGGCTCACAGGTGACCAGAAATTCCCACTCGTTGTCGTTGGTGGTGCGGTCGAAATAGACGGTGAGGTCGTGGCTGGCGCCCTTGGAGTCGTAAACCTTGATGGCGCTGGTATATTCATAGTTGCTGCTGTCGATGGGTTCGCTGGGGTTGACGGCGGCGGCATTGGTGCCGTCCCAGGCGTCATACAGACGCTGCTCGTTGGTTTCGTTGGGCTCGCGGGAGTCCAGGTTGACGATAATCTCGATGCCGGTCGACGAAACAGGCGGCGTGCTCTTGCCGAGATTGATGTCGCCGATGGTGCCCTGCGACTCGCCGGTCTCGGAATTAATCGACCAGCCCTGCACAAAGTAGCCTACCGGGTTGACCAGATTGCCTTGCTGGTCGAAACGGAACTCACCGGCCCGGCTGTACATATCGGCCGAGGAGTTCTCGGAGGCGCGCAGCATGAAGAAGCCCTGCCCGCCGATGGCAAGATCGGTGGCGGTGGAGGTGCTCTCGAAAGAGCCCTGGGCGAAGAGGCCGTCCACGGTACTCAGGGTAACACCACGTCCAACCTGCGCGGAACCGGCGGCGGTTGAAACCGACTGCGAGAGTACATCCTGAAAGGTGGCGCGACTGGACTTGAAGGCGATGGTGTTGACGTTGGCAACGTTGTCGCCGAGGACACCCATGGAGTTACCCATGGTGTTCAGACCGCTGATGCTTGAATAGAGAGAACTTGCGATACCCATAACCTACCTCCTGATATATTGTCTTTTCGACAACGTTTTACTGCTCCGAAGAAGAATTACATTACCTTCATTACTTCCGCGACACTGGCATCGATGTGATTATCGATGGTCAACTTCGCCTTGCCTGTACTGTAATCAAGCCCGGTGACATGGCCGGTGGTTCGAGACTCCACCTCGATCTCCTGCCCGACGGCGTTCAAGGCGTTTACCTTGTACGAATAGGCGCCGTCCGGGACCGCCTCGCCGTGACCGTCCTTGCCGTCCCAACCCAGCTCATAGGTGCCGGCGGCGGTGGCCTTCATATTGATGTTGCGAACCATGTGGCCGCTGGCGTCATAAATATCCACCGAGCAGACCTCGGCTGTTTCCGTGAGGATAAACTCGGTGGCGGCGACCTTGCCGTCATTGACGCCGATCTTGTTGCCATTGATCTGAACATCATTGCCGATCAGGCTCAGCAGCTGCAGATTGTTCTGCGAGGTCTGATACTCAAGCATCTTTTCCATGTTGTCGCTCATCTTCATGGTCGCTTCCATGTTGCTGAACTGGGCCAGCTGCGAGGCCATCTCATAGCTGTCCATGGGCTTCATCGGGTCCTGATATTTCATCTGGGTGATGAAGAGGGTCATGAAGTCGCTGCGGTCCAACTCTTTGTCGCCGACCGGCTTGAAGGCGTTGTACTCCTCCGCCATCGGTAGATTATTGCTAATGCCTGCAACTGCCATCGTTCATCCTCCCGATCAAATAAACAGGCTGATCCCGCCTTCACGGCCGGAGTCATTCACTGGCCTGATATACAGCGCCTCAGCCGGCAGGTCGGCAAGGGTTTCCCTGACCACTCTTCCCTGTCCCTGTTGCTGGCGCGCCTGCTCAAAAAACTGCCAGGCGCCGTTGGCGTCATCCTGCTGCTGACTGACGGAAACCTCACATCCCTGCAGATTGAACCCCTGCCTGGCCAGGTTGTCCTGAAACTGTTGCATGTTGCTCTCAAGGGTTTCCTTGACCCGATGATTTTCCATGGCAAAGGAGAGAGAGACGTTCTGATCCCGCACCGTCATCTCGACCTTCACCTCGCCCAACTCTCTCGGATAGAGGCGAAGAACAAGATGGTGCTCGTTGTTTTTAAGACCGTTCAGGACCCCGTTGGAGATATTATGAAAGGTCTGCTGGGCAAGGCCCGGGGGCATCTGGGGAGCCGGGGCGGCTTCCCGACCATGGATTCCGGCCATCTGTTGCGCGGAACCGGTTTGCCGGCCGGCAGCGGCGGCGGCCGCCGCATGGCTCTCCTGGCTCATGCCAACCGGTTNNCAGCCGGGAAGCGTTCCTGGCCTGTTCCCATCGCCGCGTCTTCCGCGCTTCCGTCCGCGACGGTGGCGGCAATTATTTCCGCGCCGGACGCCTCGTCGCCGGCCAGGCCGTGCAGATCAACCGCCCCATCCTCATCCACGGTCATGGTCTGCGGCTTTACGGGGCCCTGCGCGAATTTGACCTGAACCTTGGCAAGATCAACGCTCTTCAGCAATTCCTCATAGGCGGAGGTAACCGCCGCCTGTACCGCCGGCGTCCAGCCTACATTCTTGTCGTTGAATTGCGCCTCGGTGAAAACCCGCTGCAGGTCTTGCAAAAAAGCGGGAAGATCAAGCTTGGGGCGGCTCTCTTTTACGTTGGCAACCCCCTGCTGCAACATCTCGCGCAATCTGGCCAGACTGAAGGGGGTGTCGGCATCCTGCTGCGGCACCAGCCGATTCCGCAGTGCCTCGGATACACCCGCCTTGGCAAGGAGATCCTGCATCTGGTTCTTTTCGAGCGCGGTGAGGGCAATCGGCTGACCGTTGTCCTGCACAGCCCGCAGGCCTTCCAGGAATGAGGCCAGATCAAGCTTTCCGTCGCCGGTAACGCCCTTGTCCGCCACATCGACGATCTGCTCAACCGGCACCCCCATCTTGGAGAGAAGGGTTTCAAGGAACGGCAGGTCTGTTTCCGGCACCGTCACCGCAACGTCTTTCCCGCGCTCCTCGAAATGCCGTGTCAGGGTTGCGAGAAAATTGCGCAGATCAAATACGCCGTTCTGCGCTTCCGACTGTTGCAGCAGCGCGGCGAGTTTGTTCTTTTCCATGCCGGCGTCGGCGGCAAGTTGTTGCAGAATATTGTTATCCGGCAGCGTAAAGCCCCATTCGCCGGGCTTCTTTTCCGAATCCTTGGCCATCGCCTGCATATCCTGGAGGAACTGGGCAAGCAACGCGGCCATGTTCTGTGCATCGTCCATATCGACTTCTTCGGCGGTTTTCGCCGCGTCCGAGGCGGCGGATTGCCGTGCGGCGCCATCCTGCTTTGCGGATGCCTGCATCTTCGACTTCACGCCCAGCAAATTTTTCCGACTGGCAAGCCCGTCCAATTTCTTATCCATATAATCGGCAAAAGACTCTTGCGATTTCCCGGTGTCCCGACCGGCGCCGCCACTAGGGAGAGCCGCTTTCGTCGCTGCCTGAGCTGGAACCATCATCATTGCATCCACAATCTTCTCCTCGTCATCAAATTGGCTGTATGTACCTGACCGGACCAACCAAACGCACCCGTTTGCCCTTCCTAAAAGCAACAGGTGTGCCAACAAAATAAAACAATGCCCAGGCGAACCTGAAAATTAGGGCCAGCAACCAAAAATATTCCACAAAATTCGATAGTTACATTTAAATAAAAAATGCCCACGGCGAGGCGCGGGGAGTATTTCCAGCGCCTCGCCGTGGGCATCGGCAAGGGTCTACGGCAAACGGATAGGCAAAAAAGACCGCCCCAGGCCGGGAGGGCAAAAAATTTCCGGCCTGGGGCTGTTTCTTAACTTGGTGCGCGCAACAGGGTGCGCAGGAAAACGCTTGCCGGGGAAAAAATTACCGTCATGCGCCGCATCGAGGCCGCACATGGATGACCACGCCGGCCGGATGGCCGTGGCGCAGTCTCGGGCTGAATCGCAAGGATGGGGAAAAACCGGGGCCTGGAACCGTACAACAACCGGATGCCCGGCGAAAAGAACCGCCGCCGGAACACGGTGAAGGGCGATTGCCGGACCGTCGGGAGGAGGAGAGGGAGCCATCGGCGGGAATTGCCTGCCGATGGCGAGTGGAGACGTATTTCAGGACAAAAACGATCCGGTCACACAACCAACCGGCGGGGAGGGGAGACTTGTGCGCCGCTACTCCATTTTCCCAAGAAGCCTGCTGACCCGCACCGCCTTGTCCTGATCAAGCTTGGGAATGATCTTGGCGACCTGGTCCGCCTTCATGGCCTGCAGTATCCGGGTGACGGCGCCGTCTTCCATATCGTTCAAAAGCGGGGCCAGCTTGGAAGGACTCATGACGCTGTACACCTTGACCAAGTTTTTAAAATCCTTGTCAACGACCTGCTGCAACGCATCGATCTTTTTCTGCAGATCCTTCTGAAGGGCGGTCAGCTTTTCCAGCTTGGCGTCGACATCCTTCTGCAGCGCGGCAAGGGATTCCTCCCGGCGCTGCAGGTCTTTCTCACGCAAATCGGCCGCCTGCTCGCGCTCCTTCAACGAAACGGCAAGCTCCATCTCGCCCGGCCCAACCCGCACCGGCGTTTTCTCGGCGGCCACCCCCATGGTCGACAAAACCACGAGGAACAGCATCCCCCCGGCACACAACAGCGCATACCCAAACCGTTTATCCATCCTCATGCCACAGCCCCGTTATCTTTCATGATGCCGAATCTAGAAAAGATTGTCTTCCCGTCCGGCCCGCAATATCGCCTGCTCGTCGCCCTCTTTCTGTTCCAGACGAATCATCTCCTGCAGATACTTCCGATGGTCCTTTTCCCTGGCCTTCTCAATCACCTTGCGATCCTTGACACGTTCGCCAAGCCGGGCGCGGGCTTTCTCCACCACCGCCTGCTGGCTGGCAATGACATCCAGCAACGCGTCGATCTCCCGCTCCTTGCGGCGGATGGATTCCATGTAAAAGGCAAAGAGGGGCGCCCCCATCGTCTGCCGCTTCCGCTCCTCGAAATCCTCGGCGATGCGCAGCCGCGTGTCGCGGAGATCGGTCAGCCGGTTCTGCTGATCGACCAACACCCCGATCTCGTGAGCCAGGGCGAGTTGCGCCTGCTCTTCCAGGTTGCGCCGGTATGTCAACAATGTTTCAAGTCGGAATCGATAAGCCATTGCCGTGCGCCTTGCCACCCATGAGCGGCGGTGAGACCGACAGAACCTTCACCCGCCGCGGGACAGAATCCCGGATGCATCCTGTTCAGGAAAAAAGCGCGGAGAGCGCCTTGACGCTTTCCGCAAACGAAACCTTCTCCTCCACGGCCTGCTGCAGGTAGCCGTTCAACCGGTCGATCATCTGAATGGAGTTGTCGATCTTCGCGTTGCTGCCCTTGGCATACGCGCCGATATTGATGAGATCCTCGGACCGGCGGTAGGTCGCCAATGTATCCAGAAACCGGCGGGCCTTGCCAACCTGCTCGGACTCCACGACGTCAGGCATGCAGCGGCTGACGCTGCCGAGGATTTCGATGGCCGGGTAATGCCCCCGGCTGGCCAGATCGCGGCTGAGGATAATGTGGCCGTCGACAATGGAACGAACCGCGTCGGCGATGGGTTCGTTCATGTCGTCGCCTTCGACGAGAACGGTATAGATGCCGGTGATGCTGCCCTTGTCCTCACAGGTGCCGGACCGCTCCAGCAATTTCGGCAACTGCGCGAAAACCGACGGGGTATAGCCGCGCGAGGTCGGCGGCTCGCCGATGGAAAGCCCCACCTCGCGGCTCGCCATGGCGAATCGGGTTACCGAGTCCATCATCAGGATCACGTCCCGATGGTTGTCCCGGAAGAACTCGGCAATGGCCATGGCCAGATACGCCCCCCGCATCCGCACCAGCGGCGGCTGGTCGGAGGTCGCGACCACCACCACCGAGCGCGCCAACCCTTCCGGCCCCAGGTCGCGTTCGATGAAATCCTTGAGCTCGCGGCCGCGCTCGCCGATCAGGGCGATGACGCTGATGTCGGCCGCCGTGTGCTTGGCGATCATCCCCATCAGGGTACTCTTGCCGACCCCGGAGCCGGCCATGATGCCGATCCGCTGCCCCTTGCCCAGGGTCAGCAAGCCGTTGATGGCGCGCACTCCGACATCCACCGGCTCCAAAATCCGCTCCCTGGTCATGGGGTTCAAGGGTTCGGCGTACAGCGGGTAATGCGCCTCGGCCGGCAACGGCCCCTTGCCGTCCATGGGCCGACCAAGTCCGTCGATGATCCGCCCCAGCAGGCCATTGCCAACCGGCACCGCGGCATGCCCCTCCACCAGCCGGATGACGCTCCCCGGCTCGATCCCGCGCATCTCGGCAAGCGGCATCAACAGCACCCTGCCCTCACGGAAGCCGACCACCTCCGCCGGCACGCGGCTTGTCCCCTTGAAGACATCGATCTCGCAGATACTGCCCACCGGGATTGCAGGCCCCAGGCTTTCAACCACCATGCCGATGACCTGGTTGACCCTTCCCCGCGTGGATATCAACGAAACATCTTGGGCAGCCTGAATGGCTCTGGAAAGGTTCATGGAAACATTACCGTTGGAAGACGCCGCTTCTTATTCCGCAACCGTGTCTGGACCGGCCGCGGGATCTTGCGACGGCAAGCCGTCGGGAATTGCCGCGGCCTGCGCGGACGCCGCCGCCACGGCGCCGTCATGCGCCCCGCCGTCGGCAAGGGCGGCGCGGAAGGCCAGTTCCACCGCACCGTAAAGCTTTTCCCGGGCATGTTCGAGGGAAGCGTCCACATCACCGAAATCGGTTTCCAGAAAACACCCGCCCTCCCCGATGGAACCGTCCTCCATCAACTCGATCCGCCGTTTTCCCTCAAGGAGGGCGGGATTGACCAGGCTGGCCTCCCTGATCCGGCTGAAATCGTCGGGATGGAGATGCACCCGGACCACCGACTTTTCGACCACAAACGACAAGGCCCGCAGCAGGCAGGCCTGGATAACGCGCGGGTTCGTCGACACCTCGTGTTGGACCAGCCGATCCACCATGGTGGTTACCAGGAGCAGCAACTCCTCCTCGTAACGGCTGTTTTTTTCCGTCAATTGATTCTTGATCGCGGCCATCACCGTCTCAAGCCGTCGCAACCCCTCGGCATACGACTGCTCACCGGCCGCCCGGCCGGCTTCCTCGCCCCTGGCAAAGCCTTTCGTATAGGCCTCCTCCTCGAGCCGGGTCCCTTCCGCCCTGGCATTGGCGATTATCTCCTCACCCCGGCGCTTGACCTCCGCCTCCATCTCCCGCAACTGCTGCAGGGGATCAACCTGCGGTTCGGCGCCCGGCCCTTCGCCGGACTGCTCCCAGAAGGAAACCAGCGACATGAACCCGTCCCGCGATGGCGGCGCGGCCTGCTTGGCGCCGGACGCCGCGCCCTTGGCGGGTGCTTTGCGGGCATCAGACATATTCGTCCTCTCCGCCGCCCTGCATCAGCTGAATCTTTCCTTCCTGCTCGAGGCGCTTGGCGATCTTGAGAATGGCCTGCTGGGCGCCCTCCACATCCTTGACCCGGACCGGGCCCATGATTTCCATGTCCTCCTGCAACATTTCCACCGCCCGCGAGGACATGTTCTTGAAGATCTTTTCCTTCAAGCCCTCGGAGGCTGTCCGCATCGCCAGCTTGAGATCGTCGGTGCTGACCTCCTTGAGAATGGCCATGATCCCGCGGTCGTCGACATTCAAAAGATCCTCGAAGACGAACATCAAGCGGCGGATCTCGTCGGCAAGATTTTCCCGCTGCTCCTCGACGCCCTCCAGCACCATGGCCTCCAGCGCCCGGTCGGCGTTGTTGAGAATCTCGGCCACCGCCTCCACGCCGCCAAGCCGCTGGCCTTCCATGCCTTCCACCGACAGCAGTTCATCCTGAAGAACCCGGTCGACATCGACGAGGATCTCAGGACTGACCTTGTCGAGCTCGGCCATCCGCATCACCACCTCGACCTGCACGTCCTCCTTCAATTCGGCAAGAACCGCGGCCGCCTGGGATGGGTCGAGAACCGCCATCACCAGGGCGATGGTCTGGGGATGCTCGTTGCGCAGGAAGTTGGTCAAGACCTTTGGCTCAAGCTTGCGCGCCTTCTGGAACAGGGTCAGCTTCCAGTCGGAACGAATCTCTTCCAGGATGGTGGTCGCCTTGTCGGCATTGAGGGCGCGCTTGAGCGCCTGCTCCAGCAGATCGTTGCCCGAGAGATAGAGATCCTCGCTGCCGGCGTCGGTTTTGAACTCCGCCAGCAGGGCGGCAACGTCATCCTTGTCGACATGGTCGATCTTGGCCATCTGCCGGCCGACCATCTTGATCTCTTCCTCTTCAAGCCGCTTGAACACCTGCGAGGAAAAATCCTCCCCCAGGGTCAGCATGAAAATCGCCGCCTTTTCCGGGCCGGTGAGATTTGAGGAAGACCCTTCCTTTTTTTTCGCCATTACCTATAGCTCCTCACGCAACCAGCGTCTTACCAAGTCGGCGGCACGCGCCGGGTCACTCTGGGCCAGTTTGAATATTTTTTCCTGATCGGACAGGGCGCGCGGCACCAGGGAAAGATCCTCCTCCTCCTCGCCGGTCGCCAACTGCCGTGCGGACCGCTCGGCCATCTCGGCGGCGCGCTGCGCCTCCACCTGCTTCACCGACAGCAACCGGAAGAAGGGGCGCACCACGAAGAGAAGAAAGGCAACCGCAATCAGCAGGTAGATAAGCGGCATCGCCAACCGTTCGACCAGCTCACGCCATTTTTCCATGGGGTCGGGGCCGGGTTCGGTAACCGTGGAAAGAGCGAACGACATGTTCGCCACCTCCACCTGATCGCCGCGCTCCTCGT
>DHYT01000043.1:7780-8130 GCA_002415465.1 Desulfobulbaceae bacterium UBA5123 | reverse complement strand
GCCAGGCCGACGCCGCCGAGCAGGGAACCGACGTTGAAGAAGCTCGACGCCAAGGCCGGGATAAAGAAGCGTCCCTTGGTGTTCAGTATCCCCATCACCACCGACGACAGGGAGATCATGATCAGGAACGGGAACATGATCACGGTCAACTGCCGGGTCAGCTCCACCTTATTGGCGACCTTGTCGAAATGGGGGGCCAGGAGCAGCACCAGCGGCTTGGCGCAGAGGATGCCGATCAGGGTCAGGATACTCAGCAGGATCGCGAAGAAAACCAGCACATTCCCCACCAGCCGCCAGGTTTCCGATTTATCGCGGGTGGTGTCGTAATCGGAAAAAACCGTGACAAAGGC
>DHYT01000043.1:414-7754 GCA_002415465.1 Desulfobulbaceae bacterium UBA5123 | reverse complement strand
GCCCGCCGAACGGGCAATGGCGCCTGTATCCGCACCCGGCTTCTTCATACCGACAATGTTCTCCTACGAATAAATGAAACGTGGCCGGACGGGCAAACCCCGCCGACCCGATCTGCATGCCGGACCACAATAGCAGGTCGCCGGCAAGTTGACAATCGAGAAGGATGCCGACGCACCACCGCCCACGACGACAACGGGAGCGGTGGTGCGCCGGGGCGCGGAAACCGAATCCTGACCGGGAAGCGGCGCGGCGCGAGAAAAAGCTCGCCGCCTTCATGCCGCCGCCGCCATTAGTCCCTTGACTTTGCCGTAAACTTCCGAATAATATCCGAATACTTTAGACCTTCCCCACCGGTAATAAATCCGAGAGCGGTTAGCAATGACAATCGACCACCATCTCGATCAACCCTTCACCTGCAAAAGAAAAATCGCCATGCCCGCAGGGGCGCATCCGGCAATTTCTTTTTCGGCCGACCACTGACAGCGGAGGTGGACATGCAAGAGACGAAACAGATTCGCAATGTGGCATTACTTGGGCATGGCAAATGCGGCAAGACCTCCTTGGCCGAAGCGATACTCTTTACCGCCGGCAAGGGCAACCGGCTCGGCAAGGTGGACGACGGCACCACCACCATGGATTACGATCCCGAGGAAATCAGGCGCAAGACCACCATCAACTCTTCCTTTAATACCTACACCTGGAACAAACACGAGGTGTACCTGATCGACACCCCCGGCGACGACAACTTCCTCAACGAAACGGTCTTCGCCGCTCAGATCGTCGACAGCGCGGTCTTCACCATCGGCGCCGTGCTCGGGGTCAAAAACCAAACCGAAAAGTTCTCGTCGATCATCGAGGAGCGAAACCTCCCGGCCCTGATCTTCATCAACAAGATGGACAGGGAGCGCGCCAATTTCGAATCTACCATCGCCGGCATCCGCGAGCACCTGCCCCTCACCCCGGCCATCCTCCACCTCCCCATCGGCGCCGAAAGCAACTTCAAGGGCGTGGTCGACATCGTCGGCCGCAAGGCCTATCTCTTCGACGGCGACACCGGCAAGGTCAAGGAAGGCAAAATCCCCGCCGACATGGCCAACACCGTCGACACCCACCGCGAAGCGCTGATGGAAACGGTGGCGGAGACCAACGACGACCTCATTGAAAAATTCCTCGAGGACGGGGCGCTGTCCGACGACGACCTCCGCCAGGGCCTGCGAAACGCGGTCCGGAACGGCGCGCTCTGTCCGGTGGCGGTTGGCGCCGCCACCCCCAACCTGGGCACCTCGCTGCTCCTCGACATGATCAACGATTACCTGCCCTCCCCCCTGGACCGCCCCTCCCAGGTCGGCACCGATCCCAAAAGCGAGGAGGTCATCGAACGCACCCCGACTGCCGACGCCCCCTTCTCGGCCCTTGTCTTCAAGACCATGGCCGACCCGTACGCCGGCAGGCTGACCATCTTCCGGATTTACTCCGGCACCATCGCCAACGACGCCTTCTACAACGCAAGCCAGGAATGCTCGGAGAAGATCAACCAGCTGCTGGTTCTCGAAGGCAAGGAACAGCGGCCGGTGGAAAGCGCCGGCCCCGGCATGATCGTCGCGGTCACCAAGCTCAAGGACACGGTCACCGGCGACACCATCTGCGCCGCCAACGCCCCGATCCTTTACGACCGTCTCGTCGCCGTGGAGCCGACCATCTCCTACGCCGTCACCCCGGCGCAAAAGGGCGACGAAGACAAGATCTTCTCCTCCCTCAACAAGCTTCTCGAGGAGGACCCAACCCTCCGCCTCACCCGCGAGGCGCAGACCAACGAGATCCTCCTCTCCGGCGTCGGCCAGATCCATCTTGAGGTGGTGGGCGAGAAGATCAAACGGAAGTTCGGGGTCGAACTCGCCCTCAAACTGCCACGAATCCCCTACCGGGAAACGATCAAGGGCAAGATCAAGGTGCAGGGCAAGCACAAGAAACAGACCGGCGGCCATGGCCAGTTCGCCGATTCCTGGATCGAGATCGAACCGCTGGCGCGCGGCACCGGCTTCCAGTTTGAGGATCGGATCGTCGGCGGCGCCATCCCCAAACAGTACATCCCGGCCGTGGAAAAAGGGGTGCTCGAGGCGATGAAGGAGGGAATCCTCGCCGGCGCGCCGATGGTTGACGTCAAGGTCGCCCTGGTGGACGGCTCCTTCCACGCCGTGGATTCCTCGGAGATGGCCTTCAAGATCTCGGGTTCCATGGCCTTCAAGAAAGGCGCCAAGGAATGCAACCCGATCCTCCTTGAACCGATCATGGGGATGACGATCAAAATGCCGAAGGAATGCGTGGGCGATGTGATCGGCGACCTCAACGGACGCCGCGGCAGGGTGATGGGGATGGATTCGGAGGCAAAATGCGAGGTGATCAACGCCCAGGTGCCGATGGCGGAAATCCAGCGCTATGCCCTGGACCTGACCTCGATCACCGGCGGCCGCGGGCACTTCTCCACCGAGTTCTCCCACTACGAGGAGGTTCCGGCCCAGCTGGCCGACAAGATCATCGGCGCCGCCCAGGCCAACGCAACGGCCTGATCGCCATGGCAACGGCAACGTCTTACACCTGCGGGATCCTCACCGTCAGCGACAAGGGCTCCCGCGGCGAGCGCCAGGACACCAGCGGCCCGTGCCTGCGGGAGATTCTCACCCGCGAGGGGTTCACGGTGGCGGCCTGCCACATCGTGCCGGATCAGGTGGAAGCGATCCGGGAGATCATGCGCCGCTGGGTGGACGAGGAGGGGATCGATCTCGTCGTCTCCACCGGCGGCACCGGCGTCAGCCCTTCCGATGTGACCCCGGAAGCGACCCGCCCCCTGCTGGACAGGGAGATACCAGGCATCGGCGAGGCAATGCGCCAGGCAAGCCTCCTGAAAACACCCAACGCCATGCTGTCACGGGGTATTGCCGGCATCCGCAAGGCAAGCCTGATCATCAACCTGCCCGGCAGCGAAAAGGCGGCGCGGGAAAACATCGCAGCAGTGCTGCCGACGCTTGCCCACGCCATCTACAAGATCAAGGGGGGAATGAAGGATTGCGGCTCTACTTCCTGAGGGAAGCGCCGCTGACGATCTCGACCGACTGGTCTTTCTTCTTTTTCTTCTGCGCGATCTCGCCGATCACCACCGGCTTCTCGCCCAGGGCGGTGAGCTGCTGCATGGCGTCATCCGCATCCTTGGCGTCGACCACCACCACCATGCCGATCCCGCAGTTGAAGGTCCGGCACATCTCTTCCGCTGAAACATTGCCCTTCTGCCGCAGGAAATCAAAAATCGGCAGAACATTCCAGCTCCGGTCTTCGATGACCGCCTTGCAGCCCTGGGGCAGGATGCGCGGGATATTGTCATAGAAGCCGCCGCCGGTGATATGCACCATCCCGTTGACCTTGAAGTTACGGATCAGGTTGAGCAGCGATTCGGTATAGATGCGGGTCGGGCGCAGCAACTCCTCGCCCAGGGTGCAGCCGAACTCCTCGATGTAGTCCGTCACCGACAGACCGAGCTCCTCGAAACAGATCTTGCGCACCAGGGAATAGCCGTTGCTGTGGATACCGCTGGAGGCAAGACCGATGATCTTGTTGCCGACCCGGATATCGGAGCCGTCGATAATGCTGTCGCGCTCGGCGATGCCGACCACGAAACCGGCGATATCATAATCACCGGGGGCGTAATGCCCCGGCATCTCGGCGGTTTCGCCGCCGATCAGGGAGCAGTTGGAGATCTCGCAGCCCTTGGCGATGCCCTTCACCACGTCGGTGGCCATCTCCACGTCAAGATCGGCCATGGAGAAATAATCGAGGAAGAACAGCGGCCGCGCGCCGGAGACAACGACATCGTTGACGCACATCGCCACCAGATCGATGCCGATGGTATCATGCTTCTTGCACATGGAGGCGATCTTCACCTTGGTGCCGACGCCGTCGGTGGAGGAGACCAGCACCGGGTCCTTGTAACGGTCGTCACCGAGGGCGAACAGGCCGCCGAAGCCGCCGATGTCGGTCAACACGCCCCGCCGAAAGGTCTTGGCGACAATCGGCTTGATCCGATCAATAAAGTCATTGCCTTTATCAATATCCACACCGGATTCGGCATACCTGGAACTCTTGCTCTTGCTCATGATTTCGCCACTGGAAGGATTTCTTTTCTATAAAATATAATGAGGTGATCGCCAAGCGATCCGCCCCATGGCTCACAAAGATGAAAACCGCCGACACCCGTCGCACGGTCCCGCCCGTAAAAAAGCGGTATGGACTCCTGTAATGCCATGATCCGACAAGACCTTGTCACAACAAGATTTCACAGAGACAAAAGACGTTCATCTCTAATGTTCCTGGCACGAAAAGTCAATCTCTTTTTAAGAAACCGGGCAGCCCGCAAACATGCCGCGACGCACAGAAACCTTGCATAACTTTTAAAAGAATATAGCTGATCCGCCAACCGAAAACCAGTGAAGAAAATTCTTCCTCGCCGGCCGCCGGGATTCCCGCTCATCTCCCCTCTCCCGACCGACTATGGCGATGCGCCCCGCGCTGGCGCCAGTCGGCTGCGGAAAGCCGCCGGCCCACCGCCATAGCCATTGACCTGCCCGAGCATTTCAGGTAATGTCGAAGGATTGTTTGCGTAACAAGGTGACAAGCATATCATCCACCCGCGCATCACGACCCTTGCATGAGCCGGCGACCGCACTGCCGGACGCCGATACCGAGAGGCCACGGTACACCTTTTCCGTGCCGACCACCAAACGCGTTTCGCCGGTCCACGAACGGCCTCGCCCCGTCGACCACGCCCGCTCCACGTTTGCCGGACCCCCCACGCGGCCTCTCAAGACGAAAACGTCGCAAGTGCATTAACAGTATTTATTGGAGGATTTACCCATGCTGGATTACGACGCCTGTTTGAGATACGCCAAAGAGGAGCATTACTGCCCTCACTGCAAAACGCGTCTTTCCTGCTGCGAAGCCCCGCCATTCCATGTCGGCGACGGCCTTGGCTGGGGTTGCGACGTCCTCTTTGTCTGCTTGAATGACGAATGTCCCCTCTTCGTCAACAGCTGGAAACGGTTTGAAGAACAGTACGGACACTCCTCGGCCTGCCGCTTCATGCTGGTCCCGGGTGAAAAAGAAGGATCGGCGATGATGGTTCAAGGCAAGGCCGCGTTCACCGGCTCGATCATCGACCCCGAGGCGATCAAGGCGCAGAACCAGCGTTATACCGACGAGTTGGAGGCCGTGGCCCAATTCGACACCTGTGTCGCCGAAAAGAACCTTGCCCCTGTTCTCGGTGTCATCCTCGACGAAAAGGCAGACCCCAAGAGCAGAAAACTGGCCTGTGAACTGCTGCCCAAGATCAACGATCTCTCCTGCATCGACGCTCTTCGCAACCATAAGTTCGGCAACGAAGAGGTTCTCTACTGCGTCAATATCGCCATCTCCCTCCTGCTCAAGGCCAACTACAAAAAGGAATGCCCCCACTGCATGGAGATCGTCAAGGCCCAGGCCAAGGTCTGCATGCACTGCAACAAGGAATTAGCATAATCCGGGATGATTTGCGCTTGCCAAACCAAGGGCAATCTATTATAAGGACGTCTCAGTTGCCGAAACAATGCGGCTGACAGCAATTTTTTATCAGTGGTGAGCGTAGCTCAGCTGGTGGTAGCACCGGGTTGTGGCCTCGGAGGTCGTGGGTTCAAGTCCCATCGCTCACCCCACCTTTTTCCCATTCAGGCCGTTTTTCCATCCCATGGAAAAACGGCCTTTTCTTTTCCGTCCCCCACCTGTTACACTTGCCCCATGTCCGACAAAAACAGCAAAATCAAAACACCGGTCAAGCTCGCCGATATCGCGCGGGAATTACGCCGGATCGCCGACGATCTGGAAAAACAGAAATTTGCCACCGGCGCGGGGCTGATCGAGGTCACGGGGCCGACCTTCCTCAAGACCAGAAGCGAACTCAAGGGCGACAGCGCCTACTTCTCGCTCTCGATCAGAATGGGGCTTGCCGGCGCCGCCGGCGAGAACCCGCCCGAAGAAAGACCGGCCGGCACCGCTCCCCCACGCAAAGAACGCAGTTCCGGCAGTGGCGAGGCGAAAAAGGTCAAGAAAGAGATAAACCGGCTCTGGAAATCCCTGCGCCGACAGATAGATACGAAAGAACGGCCCCACCCGGCCGACGGCAAGAGCCTTTTGCGGCTCTGGGAGGAGTACACCCTCTTTGCGGAAGCGGCGTGGAGCGATCAATGGCGCGGCTGCAAAGGCGAAATCGAGCGCTGCCTGCGCTCCGCCGCCGCCGGCGACTGGCCCGAGGCGGAAGCCGCCGCCGGCGAGGTGCTGCGCCTGACCAAGGATTGCCACCGCCAGCACAAATAGTTATCCCTCTAAAAAGGGGCGCTTGCCGGTCACACAGTGAGCGCGCCAGGAAAGGTACGCTGGCGCCCAGCCGACGCCGCCGCCCCTATAAACGTTCCCCGAACAGGGCGGTGCCGACCCGAACCAGGGTTGCCCCCTCCTCGACCGCCACCTCGAAATCCCCGGACATGCCCATGGAAACCTCCAACGGCCCGCGCCGCCCCAGCAGCCCCTTGTCCCGAAACGCATCCGCCATCTGTCGCAGTTTACGAAAATAGGGCCGAACCTGCTCGGCATCCTCAAAGAACGGCGGTATCGTCATCAGCCCGCGCACGTCAAGGTTCGGCAAGACATTGATCCGGCGCAACAGCCCCTCGGCCTCCTCGGGCCGCACCCCGGATTTCTGCACCTCGCACCCGATATTGACCTGCAGCAGAACCGGCAGCCGCTTCCCTGTTTCGGCAAGCTGCCGGTCGAGGGCGGCGGCGAGCTTGTAACGGTCGACGGTATCCACCGCGTCGAACAACCCGGCGGCAAGTTTCGCCTTGTTGGATTGCAGATGCCCGATACAGTGCCACTCGATCCCCGGCCCCAGCGCCTTGATCTTGAGCTCGGCCTCTTGCAGATAGTTTTCGCCGAAGACGGTCTGGCCCGCCGCCACCGCCNNCCGCTTGCTCACCGCCACCAGCCGGACCGCCTCGCCGTCACGTCCGGCGCGGCTGGCTGCTGCGCGAATCCGGCAGCGGATGGCATGCAGATTTTCGGCAATCGTCGTCATCAATCTTCCCTCAGTCCGAAAAGGGCTTCGGCGTTGGCCGTGGTTCGCCTGGCGACCTCGGCAAGATCAACGCCCTTGAGTTCGGCCACCTTGCGCGCGGTATAGAGCACAAAGGCCGGTTCGTTGCGCCTGCCCCGCTTGGGTTCAGGGGCCAGAAAAGGCCCATCGGTTTCCACCAGCAGGCGGTCG
>DHYT01000043.1:0-342 GCA_002415465.1 Desulfobulbaceae bacterium UBA5123 | reverse complement strand
ACAGTGCATCACCCCGCCGGCCGGGAAGGGCCCCTCCTCCTCGAGCACCGCCATGATCGCGTCGTGGGTTTCCCGGTCATGCACGATCAGCGGCAGATGCAGCTCCTGAGCCATCCGCGCCTGCCGCCGGAAATGCTCCATCTGCACCTCGAGCGGCGCGTAGTTCCTGACCGCATCCATGCCGACCTCGCCATAGGCCACCACCCTGGGTTGCGCCGCCAGGAGACGAAGCTCGCGGTAATCGTCATCACTGGTTTCGGCGACATGATGCGGATGGACGCCAACCGCGGCAAAGACCCCAGGGTGCGCTCCGGCCAACCGCACCGCCGCCCGCGAACTTTC
>DHYT01000024.1:6670-8431 GCA_002415465.1 Desulfobulbaceae bacterium UBA5123 | reverse complement strand
CACCGGCGGCAACAATGTGGATGTCCCAGGGCTGGATTCCTGGGACATGTTCGGTTCTGCGGTTTCCCTGAACAACGCCGGCGACCGGCTGGCCGTGGGCGCGTCAATGGATGCCGGTTTCGGCAACAGCGTTTCCGGCAGCGGCGCGGTGCATCTCTTTACCTTTACGGATGCAAACTTCAGCTCCGGCAGCCTGGCCGGCACCATCGGCAAAGGGTACAGCGGTGGCAACAATGTGGATGTCCCAGGGCTGGATTCCGGAGACCATTTCGGCTCTTCGGTTGCCCTGAACAACGCCGGCGACCGGCTGGTCGTGGGCGCGCCTTACGATGACGGCTTCGGCAACAGTGTGTACAACGGCGGCGCGGTGTATCTCTTATCCTTTGCGGATGGGAACTTCAGTACCGGCAGCCTTGCCGGCACCATGGGCTACGGCTACACCGGCAGCAACAATGTGGATGTCCCGACACACGATGACTGGGACATGTTCGGCTCCTCGGCCTCCCTGAACGGAGTCGGCGATCGGCTAGCCGCGGGCGCGTATGGCGATGACGGCTTCAACCATGGCGCGTCCGGCACCGGCGCGGTGTATCTCTTTGCCTGGCCCGCAGGCACGAATGATTCTCTGACCGACAACGATGCCTTTGCCGAAAACCCCAACGCCGGCGTCACCATCACTCCCGCCACCCTCACCAACGTACTCAATACCGGCAGCCATGTCATCCTCCAGGCCAATAACGACATCACCGTCAACAGCGCCATCGTCACTTTTCCCGATGGAGTGCCCTCGGGCGGGAATCTCGCCATGGCAGCAGGGCGGAGCATCCTGGTCAATGCCGATATCGATCTTGCCGGTGGGGCGCTTACCCTGGTGGCGGATGAATTGGCAGCAAATGGAGTGCTGCTGGACTACCGCGATGCGGGCACCGCTGCCATCGATACAACGGCCGCCAGCCTGACCGCCGGGTCGGTGAACATGACCAACAACAGCGGCCCAATCCGGGTAGGGGATATCTCCGCGACCTCGGTGCAATTGGGTACTCCGGGCGGCATCACCATCAGCGGCACGGTGGACAACAGCTACGGCACCACCACCTTGACCGGGCCGACCACCCTTCGCGGCATGATCAAGAACGGCACGCTGCTAAGCACCGATGCCACATCTACCCTGACCATGAGCGACCCCGGCACACGCACACTGGATGGCGTGACCATCGGCAGCGATCTGACCACCGCCGGGACCCTCTATATACGCCACGGCCTCACCCTGGCCGACGGTATAACGGTGAACCAGGGCAACGGTCGTTGGTACTTTGACGGTTATAACACCGGGGAAGCAGCAGGCACCGTGCTTCACCTCGCCACCCTCGGCACCGCCACGCTCAACAGTGCGGGCGGCGGACTCTCCAATTACGCCTACAACTGGCAGACCCTGCAGATCGATAGCGGTGTTACCATGCAGGGCTATGGTTCTCTTCTTGAAAACTGGTGCGGCAACACCATCATCAACGAAGGCACGATCATTGCCAACACAACGGGGCAGACATTCTCCATCTCCCCAACCATCTTCACCAACAACGGTACGCTGAGCGTCACGGCGGGGGCGANNGCCCCCGCCACATTCACCCAGTCCGGCACGATCAACGTCGCCAGTGACGCATGGTTTAACCGTTCCGCCGGCTTCACCAACACCGGCACCTTGAACGGCGGCGGCACGATCGCGGTGGGCATCGGGGCGGCGGGGCTCGTCAACCAGGGCAA
>DHYT01000024.1:2569-6579 GCA_002415465.1 Desulfobulbaceae bacterium UBA5123 | reverse complement strand
GACGTGACCGGGAACATCACCATGGCCGGGACGTTGCAGGCCGGTTTGCTGGCGGGGTATACGCCGGGAACAGCCGATGGCTTTTCCTTCCTGACCATGGGCGGCACGGCCACCGGCACCTTCAGTTCGGCCACTCTGCCGGCGGATTTCAGCCTGGGCTACAACCTCGCGGCCGGCGAGGCGGCGCGGCTTGTTTACGAAACTGCGCCGGTGGTTGAATCTGAGCCAGTGGTCGAATCGGTGCCTCTTCCGGTAGCAGAAGCGGCTCCCGCGTCAAATTCCACAGAGGTGGTGAAAACCGTCCAGGCCGTGTTGAACCTGGCTCAGGTAATGACAACCCAGACAGCGTCGATGGACCCCGGCCTCGAATCACCGGCACCGGATTTGCCCCAACCAGAGTCCACGACAGGGTCAAACGTTACGGCCGGAGATGACAACAAGAACGAAAACGAGGAACGCAGGACGGAAGAAGTGTCCCTTGCCTCCACCTTCCAGGAACGCCCCCTGACCCGGCAGCCGATCTTCGATCTCGGCGGTGGCGGTGTTGCCGGGCAGAACATGGTGTGCAAATGATGAAAACCATAAGCGGGTGCGAGTGCTCCGGATCGCATTTGTTGTCCTTGCGATAATGCCGTGTGGGGGCATCGGGCGAAGGGCTCAAGTGATTGCTATGTTGAGAGAACTTTCTTCTTTTTTGATAAAAAGAAGAAAGTTCTCTCAACCGTCACCCGCCTACTGCAATTGATAACCGATTTTTTTGTGAGGGAAAATAGATGGCCCGTATGCAGCCCGCGCAGTCGCCCACTCTGGTGTTTGTCTGCCTTTGCCTGGCTTTGCTGCTTCTCGTCCCTGTTACGACCCTGGCACAGCCCCCCACCCCCGGCACGGTGGACGAGTCCCTGCGGCCCCGGCCAATGCCGCCTGACAAGGACATCTGTCCGCTGCCCCAGGGAATAGCACCACCTTCGCCTCGGCCCACCCCCCCCGCGGATCAACGACGAATCCTGATCAACAGTTTTGCCATCACCGGCAACACCGTTTTCACGGAAGAGGAACTCCGCGGCCTCATCGCCGACCGGGAAGGGACCGAGCTCACCCTCACCGATATTTACGGCCTGGCCGACCGGCTCACCGAATTTTATCAGGATCACGGTTATAGCCTCACCGTGGTCACGGTGCCGGCCCAACGCATGCTCGGCGGCGTGCTCCGGCTGGAAGTGGTGGAGGGTCGGGTCGGAAAACTGATTTTTGCCGGCAATCAGCACTACTCCGATGCCCTTCTCGCCCACCATCTCGACCGGATCAAGCCCGGCACCATCCTGCGCTTCGCCGATCTTGAAGGCGAGCTCCTGCGGCTCAACGATCTTCCAGGCCTGGTGGCCCGCTCGGTATTGGTCCCCGGCGAGGCTTCCGGCACCACGGACATCAACCTGCGCATGGAGGAAAAAATGGTCTCGGCAAGCACGGTACTGGACAACACCGGCCGCAAGGTCATCGGCAAGTGGCGGCTCGGAGCGGATTTCACCATCAACAACCCCTCAAGATTCGGCGATGCGCTGACCTTTGGCTATACCCACTCCCAGCACAACCTGCTCCGACAGGGACGATTCGGCTACGGTTTCCCGGTATGGCCAGATGGCACAAGGATGAACCTGAGTTACTCCCGAGCCGAGTATGATGTGGGGGAGGAATTTGCCACCCTCGATATTGCCGGCGTGAGCGAAACGGCCCGCATGGAATTAAGCCATCCATTCATCCGCAGCCGGCGGCTCAATCTCACCGGCACCATCGGTGGCACCCATGTGCGCGGCAGGGCCGACATGCAGGATGTGCCCCTCAATGACGACACACTCAATTTCCTTGAAACCGGGCTCAATTTCAGCCGTCGCAGCGATTCGGGCGATTTGGCCAATTTCTCCGGGCTCTTCTCCGCCAACTTCAAAAACAACCCTGATGGCAGCCGCGGCGGCGCCCTGCCGCCCAAACTCGAACTGCACGGCGATTACGAACATCTCCTTTGGCAAAACTGGAGCGCGTTGTTGCGCGGCGAGGCTGTCTTGAGCACCGATGCCCTGCCTGATTCCAACAAATACAGCATCGGCGGGCCGGCCAGCGTCCGGGGATTCGTCAGTTCGCAACTGCGGGGCGACCAGGGCGCCATGGGCAGTTGCGAGATCCGGCGCGGCCTGGTCTTGGGCCATGCCGACCTGCTGCTGCGGGGCTTTGTCGATGCCGGTGAGGTTCGCTATGAAAATCCGCTGGCGGACGGCAGCCGTTCCGACAGCCTGGCTTCGGCAGGCCTCGGGATCAGCATTTCGAAGGCAGGCAAGTATATGCTGGATCTGCAGTGGGCCAAGCCCATTGACGGCAATGACTCCGGCGACGGGTACCACTCCGTGCTTTGGGGCACCTTTACCGCCAGTTATTGATTGAAGGGAAATGACCGCATGGACAAAAAACGAAGGAATCGACGATCCTGTTTCGGGCACCTTGCTTCGCTCATCGCAGCCTGGCAACGGCTGACCGGCGGGAGCAGCTCGAACCGGCAACCGATATTCGACCTCTGCGGCGGCGGTGCTGCCGTACAAAACATGGTGTACAAATGATGAAAACCATGCCCTTCCATTGTTTTCTTCGGATCGCCCTGATTGTTCTTGCCCTGATCCCGGTTTGGCATCTCGACTTGGCATATTGCAAGAATCCAGCCGGCAAGGTTGACGCCGTGGTCGGCAAAGTGACCGTGGCCGGGGCCGACGGCACCGTCGGCATCTTGGCAAAGGGGGCGTCGGTTTTCAGCGGCGACATCATCAGCACCGGCCCAAACTCCCGGGTGCGTATCGTTTTCAGCGACCATGGGTTGATCTTTCTGCGGCCTTCCAGCCGCTTCGTGATCGACACCTACCAACACACCGGCAACGCCCAGCAGGATGAAAGCAAATTTTCCCTGATCAAGGGCGGCTTCCGGGCCGTCACCGGCGCCATCGGCCATGCCAACAGAGACAAGGTTCTCATCGAAACCCCGGTGGCGACCATCGGTATCCGCGGCACCGACCACGAGGCCCGCTTCTGCGCCGGGGATTGTCTGGATCTGACCGACATCGGGGTTAGCGCCCCACCGGATGGGCTGTACACCGCCACCAACGTCGGTCAAACCGTGGTAGGAACCCGGCAATTCGCCGCAGGCCAATACGGCTTTACCAACCCGGCCAGGGTGACGATAAGCCTGGCGGAGCCGCCGCCGATCCTGCTCAGGGATCCGAACCTACGCGAAAGTTTGGAATTCCAAAAAAAAACGCCCCGCGAGGAAAAAAATGCGCCGACAACAGAAGGTCAGGCAAAGCGGGAGAACCCGGATGGCGAAGAGTCGGAACAGGGAGCACCGGAAGAAATCGCAATCCCGGCTCAACCTCCAACCACACACACGGTGCAATGCCGGTAGCGGCGGCCGTCCCCCACCCGCATCCCGCAAATGCCGCTTCGATTTTCCTTGTGCCGATGGTATAGTGACTCCAATCCTGACTTTTTCTCAGCAACCGCAACGGAACCCCCGGCATGGATCAAAAAACCATCAAGGCCCTCAAGAAGATCGTCGGCGCCGACAACCTCCGCACCGCCGGGGAGGAGCTGCTCTGCTACTCCTATGACGGCACCGGCCGGGAGTTCGTCCCCGAGGCGGTGGCCCTGCCCGGCTCCACCGCCGAGGTGAGCGCGATCATGCGGCTGGCCTCGGCCACCCCGTTCCCGGTGGTGGTGCGCGGGGCCGGCACCGGCATGACCGGCGGCTCGCTGCCGGTGGCCGGCGGGCTGGTGCTGGCGATGAGCCGGATGAACCGGATTCTCGAAATCGACGTCGCCAACCAGGTGGCGGTGGTGGAGCCGGGGGTGATCACCGGCGACCTGCGGGGCGAGGCGGCCCGCCACAACCTCTGCTACCCGCCCGACCCGGCCAGCTTCAAGTTCTGCACCATCGGCGGCAATGTCGCCGAATGCGCCGGCGGCCCCAGCGCCGT
>DHYT01000024.1:515-2549 GCA_002415465.1 Desulfobulbaceae bacterium UBA5123 | reverse complement strand
CCCCCCCCCCCCCCCGCCTCTTCGTCGGCTCGGAAGGCACCCTGGGCGTGGTCACCCGCATCATCCTGCGGCTGGTGGCGGCCCCCGCCGCCAAGCAGACCCTGCTGGTGCTGCTCGGTACCATGGAACGGGCCGCCGCGCTGGTGGCCGAGATCCTCGCCCAGCACCTGCCCTGCACCCTGGAATACATGGATCGCACCGCCATCTCCCTGGTGGCGGACCGCTTCCCGGCCCCGATTCCGGCAAGCACCGCCGCGCTGCTCCTCATCGAGCTTGACGGCTCCCTGGAAAGCGTGCCGCAGGAAATCGGCCGGCTGCATGCGTTCCTGCAGGCGGCCGACCATGTCCTGACGGTGCAGGCGGCCCAAGACGCCGCCGAGGCGGAACAACTGTGGGCGGCCCGCCGGGCGGTGTCGCCAGCCGCCTTCAACCTGCGCCCGCACAAGATCAGCGAGGATGTGGTGGTGCCGCGCACCCGCATCCCGGAGCTGGTCGGGACCGCCGAACAGCTCGCCGCCCAAGCCGGGATTCCCATCTTCACCTTCGGCCACGCCGGCGACGGCAACATCCACGTCAACATCATGCTCGACCGCGACACCCCCGCCGAGGCACAGGCGGCCGAAACCGCCAAGCGGGCGCTTTTTGCAAAGGTCATCGAACTCGGCGGCACCCTCTCCGGCGAACACGGGGTCGGCATCACCAAGGCCGCCTATCTGCTCATGGAGCTCTCCGCCACCACCATCGCCACCATGCAGGCGATCAAAAGGCTCTTCGACCCCGGCGACATCCTCAACCCCGGCAAGATCTTCCCGCCACCCGGCGGCGACGAAGAAAACATTTGACACCGCATGCGCTATCTTCTATATTTTCCAATTCTTTTTATACTGGTCGCGATCCGGGGATATCCCAGCACCAACAGACAAGAAAACCTATTCCAAACAAAAAGGAAGTGATTGAGCATGATTGAGGTTGAAGTTAGAGGCGATATCGAATACGCCATCCGCCAGCTGAAGAAGAAGTTGCAGCTTGACGGCATGAAGAAAGAGATGAAACGCCGCGAATACTACGAAAAACCCAGTGTCAAGAAACGGCGCAAAGCGGCCGAGGCGCAGCGTAAACTTCGCAAGCTTCGCTCTCGCATAGCCCGAGGCTAATGACGAGAAGGAACAGGCTCCTGACCAAGGTCACCGGATCGCAACCATTACTGACTTTTCAGGACCTGTTCCTGCACTATCTGGCCGCCGAACGGCGGCTGGCCGACAACACCCTCGCCGCCTACCAATCCGACCTGGCTGCCTTTCTCGACTTTGTCGCCAAACGCGGCGTCACCTCGCCGGTCGATATCACCACCACCCACATCCGTAACTTTCTCGGCCATTGCCGGGACAGCGGCATCTCGCACCGCAGCAACGCCCGCCGCATCTCCTGCCTGCGCGCCTTCTTCCGCTTTCTGGTCGCCGACAAACTGATCACCGCCGACCCGTCGCTGCACATCGACCTGCCCAAGCCGGGCCGCCGCTTGCCCAAGGTGCTGTCCATCGCCGAGGTGGATCGGCTGCTCAGCGCCACCGCCGCCTCGTCGCCGCTCCTGCTCCGCAACCATGCCATGCTGCACCTGCTCTACGCCACCGGCATGCGGGTTTCCGAACTGGTAAATCTCCCGGTGCCGGCGGCAAACCTCACCCGCGGCTACGTGCGGGTGCTGGGCAAGGGCAGCAAGGAGCGATTGGTGCCCTTCGGCGAAGAGGCGCGGGAACGGCTCGCCGCCTACTTCAAAGAAGGACGTCCCCGGCTGCTCAAGAAACGGCGCAGCGACTTTCTCTTTCTCACCGCCCGCGGTACCGCCATGACCCGGTTGCGCTTCTGGCAGATCATCGACGAACAGGCCCGGGCCTGCGGCATCCGCAAACGCATCAGCCCCCACATGCTGCGCCACTCCTTTGCCACCCACCTCCTCGAACACGGGGCCGACCTGCGCTCGGTGCAGATGATGCTGGGCCATGCCGACATCGCCACCACCCAGATCTACACCCA
>DHYT01000024.1:0-371 GCA_002415465.1 Desulfobulbaceae bacterium UBA5123 | reverse complement strand
CCTCAACGCCGACTTCGACGGCCTCGCCTCCATGGTCATGGCCAAGAAGCTCTATCCCCAGGCGGTCCTCTCCTTTGCCGGCTCCCAGGAAAAAAGCGTCCGTGATTTCTTTGTCCAGTCGCCCGAGGTCTACCAGTTTCAACGGCTGCGCGACATCCCGCTCGGAGAGGTCACCCGGCTGATCCTGGTGGACACCCGACAGGCGAGCCGGATCGGCAACTTTGCCCAGTGCCTGGACAATCCAGGCCTCGAAATCCATATCTTCGACCACCACCCCGACACCCCCGGCGACCTGCACGGCGACTACGAGGTGATCCGGCCCGTCGGCTCCACCGCCACCATCCTCACCACCATCTTCCAGGAAAAGGGGA
>DHYT01000008.1 GCA_002415465.1 Desulfobulbaceae bacterium UBA5123 | reverse complement strand
CTCTTCCCCTGGGGCAACACCTGGCTGCCAAAACTCGGCAACTTTGAATCGTCAGCCCTTGGCGATACCTCGCCGGTTGACCGACAAGGACGCGAATCGGCAAGCCCCTTCGGGCTCTACGACATGCTCGGCAACGTTTACGAATGGACCGCAAGCCTTCATGAGCCGGGCAACCACGCCAACACCCAAAAACATCAGATCCATATCCTCAAGGGCGGTTGCTGGTCATCGAGAAAATCGATTCACATCGGCCACCGGATGATCGAAAAGGCCGACTACTGGTCCAACATCATCGGCTTCCGCTGCGCGGTGTAGGCAATGCCGCAAGACACGCTGGGCATCTACCCGGCCAGCACCTGATCGACCATTTCCGCGGCGACATCATCGGTGATGGTGACGGTGCCGATGGAGGTGGGCAAGACAAAGAAGGGCTGGCCGCCCACCGATTTTTTGTCAGTTTTCAGGTACGCCTTCATCCGGCCCCGGTCAAGCCCGGCCGGGATCGCCACCGGCAAACCATAGGCCGCGATCAGTTCCCGCAGGCGTAACGCCTCCGCGGCGGCAAACAGCCCCTTGCCAACGGCCAGATCACTTACCGCAACCATGCCAATGGCCACCGCCGAGCCATGGGCAATGGTAAAATCGGAAGCCGCCTCTACGGCATGGCCGATGGTGTGACCGAAGTTCAAGATGCGGCGCAGGTCGGCTTCGCGCTCATCAGCCGCCACCACCTGAGCCTTGATGGAGCAACAGCGCTCAATCACCTCCTCGAGCACGGCCAGATCACGGGCAAGAATGGCATCCCGCCTGACAGCAAGGTAGTCAAAGAAAGCACGGTCATGGATGACGCTGTACTTGATCACCTCGGCCAGCCCGTTCAACAGTTCGGAATCCGGCAGGGTGTCTAGAACGGTGCTGTCGATGAACACCGCCCGCGGCTGATAGAAAGATCCGACCAGGTTCTTGCCCTCGGGGATGTCAACCCCGGTCTTGCCGCCCACGGAACTGTCAACCTGGGCGAGCAAGGTGGTGGGGACCTGCACAAAGGGAATGCCGCGCATGTAAATGGCGGCAAGGAAACCGGTGATATCGCCGGTGACGCCGCCACCCAAGGCGATCAACCCATCCTTGCGATCCACGTTGCGCTGGGCAAGGCTCCGGGCCAGATCGGTGACGGTGGCCAGGTGCTTGCTCCCCTCGCCATGCGGGAATTCGATCAGATCGACTGCGAACCCACTGGCGCGCAGCGAAGCGAGAAGCGGTTCGCCATATAAAGCGGCAACCCGATCATCGGCAATCACCATATACCGCTTGGCCACCGCCCGCTTTTGCAGATCACCGCCAACCTCGCCCAATAAGCCTTTACCGATAAAGATGGGATAGGCACGATCACCGAGCCCGACTTGCAACTGTCGCATATTGCCCTCGATTAATTATATTTGCAGGGCAAACGACCTCCCTGCCGGTTCGATACGTTACGGAACAGTCAAGATATTAAGCCCATCGGCAGATTGCAAGGAAGATGTTGACAACGGCAATCCGGGACTGATTAACTGATTACAATTACTGACCATCACCAGCATTCCCACACCATTTGCAGAGGGAGAACCCATGTCGGCACAGGCTACAAAAAAGAAAGCGACACAAGGCGCCAACAGCGAAAAGGACATCATCACCGAAACAAGCATCAAGGTGGGCAAGGCTCTGGCGCGCACCTCGGTCCAGGCTGAAAAAAGCACCCGGAAAGTCAAGAAGATGGCGGAGGAACTGCTTGAGTCGGTCGGCGAAAAGGTGAGCCGCAAAAAAAATACCGCGGCAGCCAAGAAGAACGCCTCGTCCTCCCGCGAGATCGCACTCGCCCCGGCGTCCGGGCTGTCCGTCGAGGGACACCTTGGCTTCCTGGCCGGCGACCTGTATCAATCCCTCAAGGCCAAAGGCGACACCCCGGCCTCTGAACTCGTCAATGCCCTCAAGAAACGCGGCCACACCGAGGCGATGATTTACGCGGCCATGGGCTGGCTGGCCAGGGAAGGTCAGGTCACCTTCACCCCGGACGGCAAGAACCTCACCCTGCGCTGACGGCCTTGCCATACCGCCGCGCGAGCCCCAACGCAGATAAGCGGCTCGACCGCCAAAAAAAAAGGAGATGCCCGAAAGGCATCTCCTTTTTTAATGCGGTGCAGGATGAAAATTCTTATTTCATCTTGTCGCCGGAAGCGGCGCCCTGCATCTTGACCTCAACCTTCTCGGTCAGACCTGCATAGTACTCACGGAGGATAACCAGAACCTCCTCACGACCGAAGTGGTCGACAACCGGGGCGCCCTCGGAGAGAGCCTTGCGCAGCTTGGTACCGGAAAGAACGACGCGGTCTTCCTTGGAGTGCGGGCAGGTACGCAGGGAAGCCATACCGTCGCACTTGTGGCAGTAGAAGGTCCAGTCGATCTTGAGCGGTGCGCACTGCAGAGCCTTGCCCGGATCGGCCGGGGTGGGGATGCGATCGAAGATCTCCTGAGCCTCGAACAAACCGTAGAAGTCGCCAACGCCAGCATGGTCACGACCGATGATCATCTTGTTGATGCCGTAGTTCTGACGGAAGGTGGCGTGAAGCAGCGCCTCACGGGGACCGGCGTAACGCATATCCAGGGGGTAACCGGCCTGGATGACGTTGTCTTTAACGAAGTAGTGCTCAACCAGACAATCGATGGCCTTAACGCGAACGTTGGCGGGGATGTCACCCTTCTTCAGGTTGCCGATCAGGGAGTGGATCAGCACGCCGTCGCACACCTCGATGGCGATCTTGGCCAGG
>DHYT01000005.1 GCA_002415465.1 Desulfobulbaceae bacterium UBA5123 | reverse complement strand
GGCAAGGGCAACGATCAGGTGCGGTTCGAGCTCACCTATCTGGGCTTGAACCCCAAGCTCGCCATCATCGCCCCCTGGCGGATCTGGGATCTCAACTCCCGCACCAAGCTTGTGGAGTACGCCAAGAAACACAATATCCCGGTGCCGACCACCAAGAAGAACCCCTACAGCTCCGACGAGAACCTGCTCCATATCAGCTTTGAGGGCGGCATCCTGGAAAATCCCTGGAACGAGCCGGAGGAGTCGATGTTCAAGCTCTCGGTGGCGCCGGAAAACGCCCCGGACAAGCCGACCTATCTTGAGATCGAATTCGTGGGCGGCAGCCCGGTGGCCATCGACGGCGAGAAGCTTTCCCCGGCCGCCCTGCTCGCCAAACTGAACAAGCTGGGCGGCCAAAACGGCATCGGCCGGCTGGACATGGTTGAAAACCGCTTCGTCGGCATGAAGTCCCGCGGCGTCTACGAGACCCCCGGCGGCACCATCCTCCGCTACGCCCACCGCGATCTCGAGACCATCACCCTGGACCGCGAGGTAATGAAGATCCGCGACAGCCTGATCCCCCGTTACTCGGAACTGATCTACAACGGCTTCTGGTTCTCTCCCGAGATGAAGCTGCTGCAGGGAACCATGGACGCCAGCCAGGCCACGGTCAACGGCGTGGTGCGGCTCAAGCTCTACAAGGGCAACTGCACCCCGGTGGGGAGGAAATCAGCCAACTCCCTCTACCACGAGAGCTTCGCCACCTTCGAGGAAGACGCGGTCTACACCCAGTCGGACGCCGGCGGCTTTATCCGCCTAAACGCCCTGCGCCTCAAGATCCAGGCCTTGACCGGCAAATAGTTTCCACAGGTAAGACGGACCAATGACCACACAAGACGCCAAAAACCAGCCCGCCAAGATGTGGGGCGGCCGTTTCGCCGAAACCACCGCCGCCTCGGTGGAGGCGTTCACCGCCTCCATCCAATACGACTGCCGCCTCTACCGCCACGACATCGCCGGCAGCCGGGCCCACGCCAAGATGCTGGCAAAGCAGGGGCTGCTCACCGACGACGAACGCGACCAGATCCTCAAGGGGCTGGATGAGATCGAGGCGGAGATTGCCGGCGGCACATTTGTCTTCAGGCCCGAGCTTGAAGACATCCACATGAACATCGAGAAAACCCTGGTTGAAAAGATCGGCCCGGCCGGCGCCAAGCTGCACACCGCCCGCAGCCGCAACGATCAGGTCGCCCTTGATATCCGGCTCTACCTGCGCGAGGAGAGCGAACGGCTTATCGAACTGCTCACCGGCCTGCAGAAGGCCTTTGTCAAGCAGGCGCGGCAGAACCTGGGCGCGATCATGCCCGGCTACACCCACCTGCAGCGGGCCCAGCCGGTGCTGGTTTCCCATCACCTGCTCGCCTACTACGAGATGTTCGGCCGCGACCGGGAACGCCTCGTCGACGGCCTCAAGCGGATCAACATCCTGCCCCTGGGCGCGGCGGCGCTTGCCGGCACCGGCCTGCCCATCGACCGCGAGTTTGTTGCCAGGGAACTCAACTTCCCGGCCATCACCGCCAACTCCATGGATACGGTGGGCGACCGCGATTTCGCGGTGGAGTTTCTCGCCGCCGCCACCCTCATCCAGCTCCACCTGAGCCGATTGTCCGAGGAACTGGTCCTCTGGTCCAGCGAGGAGTTCCGCTTCGTTCGCCTGGCCGACGCCTACTGCACCGGCAGCTCAATCATGCCGCAGAAGAAGAACCCGGACATCCCGGAGCTGATCCGGGGCAAATCCGGCCGGGTGGTGGGCAACCTGATGGCGCTCATCACCATCCTGAAAGGGTTGCCGCTCACCTACAACCGCGACCTCCAGGAAGACAAGGAGCCGATCTTCGACACCGTCGACACGGTGAGCCGGTCGGTGGCCATCGCCGCCGAGCTGATGGCCAACCTCTCCTTCAATACGGAACGGCTGCTCGACTGCACCCGGGGCGGCTACATGACCGCCACCGACCTCGCCGACTACCTGGTCCGCAAGAACATCCCCTTCCGGGAGGCGCACGCCATCGTCGGCCGCACCGTGGCCTACTGCATCGAACAAAACAAGGAATTGCCGGAGCTTGCCATCGAGGAGTTGCGGCAGTTCTCCGACCGCATCGACGAGGATGTCTTTCCGCTCCTTACCGTCGCAGGCTCCGTGAACAGCCGCCGCTCGGCGGGCGGAACCGGTCTTGAGCGGGTAGGCGAGGCCCTTGCCGAAGCGGAACGGCGCCTGGGGTGTACCCCATGAAACGCGCCGCCGTCGCCATCCTTTCGTCCCTGCCGCTGCTCGCCCTTCTCATGCTGGCGGTTTCCGGCTGCGGCCGCAAAACCCCGCCGGTGCCGCCGGAAACCGTGCATCCCTCGCCGGTCGGCGACCTGCGATACCAGCTGGACGAACAAGGCGTCACCCTTGTCTGGACCGCCCCGAGCCGGACCGTGCAGGGTGAAAAGGTGGACAAGATCGCCGGTTTCGAGATGCTGCGGGCGGTGGTTGAGGAGAGTGACTACTGCGAGGGCTGCCCGATCCATTTCGGCCGCCCGATCAAGTTCGCCCCGGATGAAATCCAGCCGGGCACCACCATCCGCTACCGCGAAGCGGTGTTGCGGCCCGGTTTCCGCTATTTTTACAAGGTCCGCACCCGGCTGGGCTGGTACAACGTCAGCGACGACTCCAACATCGCCACCTTTGTCTGGAACACCCTGCTCTCCCCGCCCTCCGACCTCACCGCAACGGCCGCGGACCGGCGGATAACCCTCTCCTGGCAAGCGCCCGCCACCCTCATCGACGGCTCGCCGGCCCAGGGCGCGATCACCTACCAGATCTACCGGAGCGTTGCCGGTTCCGAGTTCACCCCTGTCGGGCCGACCCTGGCGACGACCACCTACACCGACGACACGGTCCAGAACGACACCCTCTACTTCTACAAGATCCAGGCGATGGGCAAGGACACGGTGGGCATGATGAGCAGCCCGGCCCAGGGGCGTCCGCGCGATCTTACCCCGCCGGCCCCCCCACGCGGCGTGACCGCGGTTCGGACGGCGCAGGGGGTCAAAATCCTCTGGCAGCAATCCATGGAGCCGGATATCGCCGGTTACCAGATCTATCGCCGCCGCGGCGACGAGACCAAGCCGATCCTGGTCGGCAAGGTCAAGGGCGGGGTGTTGATGTTCCTGGACACCAGACCCATCTCCCACGGAACCTGGTACTATTCGGTATCCGCATACGACACTGCCGAGCCTGCCAACGAGAGCGGGCGATTCAACGAAGCAGAACTGATCCTTTCACCATAAACGGAACGCACCATGCATCATTTTCATTACCACAACGGCCGGCTGCACGCCGAATCCGTGGACATCGAAACCATCGCCAGAGAGGTTGGCACCCCTTTCTATCTTTACAGCCACGCCACCCTCAGCCAGCATTTCAAGGCCTTTGACCACGCCTTTGCCGGGATTCCCCACATCACCTGCTTCGCGGTCAAGTCGTGCTCCAACATCGCCATCCTCCGCCTCTTTTCCTCCCTGGGCGGCGGCGCCGATATCGTTTCCGGCGGCGAACTGTTCCGCGCCCTCAAGGCGGGGGTCGACCCCAAGAAAATCGTCTACTCCGGGGTGGGTAAAACCGAGGAGGAGTTGCGCCAGGCCCTCCACGCCGGCATCCTGATGTTCAACGTCGAGTCGGAACAGGAGCTTGACGCCCTGCAGAACGCGGCCGCCGACATCGACGTCACGGCGCCGGTCTCCTTCCGGGTCAACCCGGACGTCGACCCCAAGACCCATGCCTATATCTCCACCGGGCTGGCCAAGAACAAGTTCGGCATCGCCATCGATCAGGCGCTCGCCGTCTACCAGCGGGCCAGCAAGATGAAGAACATCGAGGTCAAGGGAGTCAGCTGCCATATCGGCTCCCAGCTCACCCAGGTCGGCCCCTTTGTCGAGTCCCTGCGCAAGGTGAAGAACTTCATCGCCCGTCTTGCCGAGAACAACATCCGGATCAGCCATCTCGATCTCGGCGGCGGCCTGGGAATCACCTACGACCGTGAGGAACCGCCGCACCCGGACGCCTACGCCGCGGCGATCAAGGCGGAACTGGGCGACCTGAACTGCACCTTGATCCTGGAACCGGGACGGGTTATAGTGGGAAACGCCGGAATTCTGGTTTCCAGGATTCTTTACACCAAGACCAACATCGCCAAAAAATTCATGATCGTCGACGCCGGGATGAACGATCTGGCCCGGCCCAGCCTGTACGGCGCCTACCATGCCATCATGCCGGTGAACGAACAACGGACCGGCAAGGTTGTCGCGGACGTGGTGGGACCGATCTGTGAAACCGGCGATTTTCTTGCCAAGGAAAAAGAGGTGCCGGACTGCGAGCCGGGCGACCTGGTGGCGGTGATGAGCGCCGGCGCCTATGGTTTCACCATGTCCTCCAACTACAACACCCGCCCCAGGGTGGCCGAGGTGCTGGCCAAGGACGACAGCTACCATCTCATCCGCCATCGGGAGACATACAGCGACCTGATCCGGGGTGAAGAACTCCCAGACTTTTTAAAGTAAGACCGACACCATGCGCTTCCCGATCCCTTTTACCAAAATGAGCGGCAGCGGCAACGATTTCATCGTTATCGACCACCGCGAGCCCTTTCTCGACCGCGAGCATCTTGCATCCTTCGCCAAGGCGGTCTGCCGCCGCAAATTTTCCGTCGGCGCCGACGGCCTGATCCTGATCGAGGCCTCCAGCGAGGCGGATTTTGCGTGGACCTTCCTGAACGCCGACGGCAGCGTGGCCGAGATGTGCGGCAACGGCGCCCGCTGCGCGGCGCGCTTCGCCCATCTGAACGGGATCGCCCCGGCCGGGATGCGCTTTAAAACCCTGGCCGGGATCATCGCGGCGGAGATCATCGGCGACAACGTCAAACTGAAGATGACCGCGCCCAATGCCCTGGAATTGGGCAGGATCCTCGCCGTGGACGGCTACGATCTTGAGATCCACAGCCTCAACACGGGCGTTCCGCACGCGGTGGTCTTCACCGATGACGCGAGCATGGTGCCGGTGTTCGGCTGGGGCCGCGCCATCCGGCAGCACGCCCATTTCCAGCCGGCCGGCACCAACGCCAATTTCGTGCAGGTGCTGGGACCGAAGGAACTGCTTGTCCGCACCTATGAACGCGGCGTGGAAGACGAAACCATGGCCTGCGGCACCGGCGCGGTGGCCTCGGCGATTATCGCGGCCGTGACCAACCGGGTTTCGCCGCCGGTGAAGGTGACCACCTCCGGCGGCGAACCGCTGGTGATTCACTTTGCCGTGCCCGGCGAAGGACAACCGGTGCGCGAGGTCTACCTCGAGGGCGCTGCCCGCGTTATCTATCAGGGGCAACTGCACCAGGAAGCGATCGCGGGCTGACAGAAAACCGTTACCGAAAACACCACAACCTTTTGATGCATTTTTTGCGGAGGATAGAGATATGAACAAGTTTCGCGGCGCCTTTGTCGCCATCGTTACCCCCATGACCGACGGCAAGATCGACGAACAGGGTTTGCGCGACCTGATCGAGTTCCAGATCAAGGGCGGCACCCACGGCATCGTGCCGTGCGGCACCACCGGCGAGTCGGCCACCATGACCCACGAGGAACACCACCGGGTGGTGGAACTGACCGTCAAGGCCGTCAACGGCCGGGTGCCGGTGCTGGCCGGAACCGGCTCCAACTCCACCGCCGAGTCCATCGAGCTCACCCGTCACGCCAAGGAAGCCGGCGCCGACGGCGCCCTGATGATCACCCCGTACTACAACAAGCCCTCCCAGGAAGGCTTGTTTCAGCACTTCAAGGCGGTGGCCGAGGCGGTCGAGATCCCCATCATCCTCTACAACGTGCCGAGCCGGACCAGCGTCAACATGCTGCCCGAGACCGTGGCCCGCCTGGCCGCGATCAAGAACATCGTCGGCATCAAGGAAGCAACCGGCAGCCTGGCCCAGATCTCGGAAGTGATCCGTCTCTGCCCGGCCGACTTCGCGGTCATGTCCGGCGACGACCCCACCTGCATGCCAACCGTGGCCATCGGCGGCACCGGCGTCATCTCGGTAACCTCCAACGTCGCCCCCGCCGAAATGGCGCAGATGCTGGATGCTTCCCTGGCCGGGGATTTCGCCAAGGCACGTGCACTCCACTACAAGCTTTTCCCGCTGATGCAGGCGATGTTCTACGACACCAACCCGGTGCCGGCCAAGGCGGCTCTGGCGATGATGGGCAAGATCAAATCCGATCAGGTGCGTCTGCCCATGGCCGGCCTGAGCGACGCCACCCGCGACAAGCTGAAGAAGGCGATCACCGCCTACGGCCTTATTTAAGCCATTAGCCATCAGCAGACCGCTAACAACAAAACAGACGGCCGTTGCACATCAACGGTCAAAGGCTGACTCGCTCAGCCGCAACAAGGAGCAAGACAATGACCAAGGTCATTATCGCCGGCGCCGCTGGCCGCATGGGCCGCCGGATCGGCTATATGGTAAACCAGAACCCGGAACTCACCGTGGCCGCGGGCTTTGAGCGCGCCGGCTCGCCGGAGATCGGCAAGGACATGGGCGAACTGGGCGGGTACGGCACCACCGGCATCCGCGTGGTGGAAGGGCTTGCCGCCGCCATCGACCAGGGCGAGGTGATCATCGACTTCACCTTCCATGAGGCGACCATGCAGATCGCCCGTGAGGCCGCCAAGCATAAGCGGGCGATGGTCATCGGCACCACCGGCCTTACCGCCGACAACCTGGCCGAGCTGAAGGAACTTGCCGCCAACTTCCCCTGTGTGCAGGCGCCAAACATGGCGGTTGGGGTCAACGTGCTCTTTAAGGTCGCCAAGAAGATGGCGGCGATCCTGGGCGACGCCTACGACATCGAGATCGTCGAGGCGCACCACCGGATGAAGAAGGACGCCCCCAGCGGCACCGCCATCAAGCTTGGCGAGATGGTGGCCGAAGGGGTTGGCCGCGATCTCGCCAAGGTGGGGGTTTTTGAGCGCAACGGCATCATCGGCGAACGCACCAATGCGGAGATCGGCATCCAGACCATCCGCGGCGGCGACATCGTCGGCGAGCACACCGTCTACTTCGCCGGCATCGGCGAGCGGCTTGAGTTGACCCACCGAGCACACAACCGCGACAACTTCGCCCGTGGCGCGGCCCTTGCCGCAGCCTGGGTCACCAAGCAGAAAAACGGCCTCTACACCATGTTCGACGTTTTGGGCCTGCAGGATCTGTAAACCGATGGCGCTGGCGTTCATCGGCCTCGGCTCCAACCTCGGCGACGGCCGCGCCAACCTCAGGGAGGCGTGGCGGCGGTTGGGCCGGACCACCGGGGTGACAACGCTGGCGCTGTCGAGCCCTTATGAAACGGCGCCGGTTGGCATGGATTCGGAAAAATGGTTCACCAACGCGGCAGGGGCCGTCGAGACCACGCTGCCGCCGGCCGAATTCCTTGCCGCCCTGCTCGATATCGAACGCTCCCTGGGGCGGGACCGCAGCAAGGGCTGTGACCGGACCGTTGATCTGGATCTGCTTTTTTACGACGATCTGACGCTGCATGCCGAGGGTCTGGAGCTCCCGCATCCGGAGATCCCGCACCGGCTTTTCGTGCTGGCGCCCATGGAAGAACTGGCCCCGGACCATCGACACCCGCTGCTGGAACGCACCGTCCGCCAGCTGCGCCGCAATCTGACCGTAGACGACCAGCAAATCCGCAAGGTCCGCTGGCAGGAGAGAGAACAACCGTGAACCCGCTTCGCCTTCTCATCCTCGGCGGCCTTTTTTATTTCCTCTACCGGCTGCTGTTCGGACAGCCCAAATCCCCGGCCGCCGGCGGCATCGGCGGCCGGACGGGCGGAGACGAGGCGGCGGTCAGCGACGTGCTGGTCGAGGACCCGGTCTGCGGTGTCTATGTGCCGCAAGGGCAGGCCGTCACCTGCCGGAAAGAGGGGCGAACATTTTTTTTCTGCAGTGAAAAATGCTGTAAGATGTTTCTTGGCGGCAATCCCGCCGAATAATTTTTCTCATTATTATCATACATTTCACCCAAGAAGGAGCCGAAGAATGAAATTCTTCATCGACACCGCCAATATCGAAGAGATCAAGAAAGCCGTCGCCATGGGCATGGTGGACGGGGTTACCACCAATCCGTCGCTGATCGCCAAGGAGGGTCGCGATTTCATCGAAATCCTCAAGGATATCTGCGCCCTGGTCGACGGCCCGATCAGCGCCGAGGTGGTCAGCCTGGATGCCGACGGCATGGTGGCGGAGGGGATGAAGCTCGCCTCCCTGCACAAGAACATCGTCATCAAGGTGCCGATGACCACCGAGGGGCTCAAGGCGACCAAGGTGTTCAGCTCCGAAGGGATCAAGACCAACGTCACCCTGGTCTTCTCCGCGGCCCAGGCCCTGCTCGCCGCCAAGGCCGGCGCCACCTACGTCAGCCCCTTTGTCGGCCGGCTGGACGACATCGCCCAGAACGGCATGGAACTGATCGACTCGATCATGACCATTCTCGACAACTACGGCTTTGCCACCGAGGTGATTGTCGCCAGTGTCCGCAGCCCCATGCATGTAACCGACGCGGCGATGATCGGCGCCCATATCGCCACCATCCCGTTCAAGGTCATCGCCCAGCTCGCCAAGCATCCGCTCACCGACATCGGCCTGGAAAATTTCCTCGCCGACTGGAAAAAACGGCAGCAGGCATAGTATAAATAAGGGATGAGGTACCCAACACTCCTCCACAGCCTTGGCCCGTTTGTCTTGGGCGCGGTCGGCGTCATCCTGCTGGCCACCAGCGCCTCGGCGACCATCTACACCTTTGTCGATGAACGCGGGGTGGTGCACATGACCAATGTGCCCACCGACAGCCGGTATCGGGCCTCGAGCCGTTTCAACCTGATGAGCGGGAAACATCATAAGGCACCGCGCCGCGAGGCGATCGAGGCATACATCCTGGAGGCCGCCGATCGTTACAACGTCGACCCCATGCTGGTCAAGGCGGTGATCAAGGTGGAGTCCGACTTCAATCACCAGGCGGTGTCGAGGAAGGGCGCCATCGGCCTGATGCAACTGATGCCGGAAACGGCCCGTGATCTGAGGGTCCACGACCCGTTCGATCCAAAGGCCAACATCATGGGCGGCACCAACTATCTGCGGCAGCTGCTTTCCCGGTTCGACGGCGACCTTTCACTTGGGCTCGCCGCGTACAACGCAGGGCCGCAACGGGTCGTGATGGCGCAGAACACGGTGCCGCGGCTGCCGGAAACACTGGATTACATAAAAAAGGTCTTGCACCATTACCAGCGATACCGGGGCGGACCAATCTCAAACCGCTGGTTTTATAAGATCGGCAATTAACCCACGCAGCCTCACTGCCGCGAGACTGCCAAACGACCGGAACCAAAACCTTGCGCCGCCTTGCCACCGTCCCCAATCTGTTGACCGGATACCGCTTCGCCGTTGTGCCGGTCCTGTTGTTCTGCCTCCAGCCCGACGCCGGCACCGGGGTCCGACTGCTTGCCTTTGCGCTCTTCCTCTCCGGCGCCCTCACCGATCTGGCCGACGGCTACTACGCCCGCAAACACAAGATCGAAACGGTGCTCGGCAAGCTGATGGACCCGCTGGCGGACAAGGCGCTGGTATCCTCGGCGCTGGTCATGCTGATCCCCATGGGGATGATCCCGGCCTGGGTCAGCTTTCTGATCATCGCCAGGGAGCTGTGCATCACCGGTCTGCGCGGGGTTGCCGCCTCGTCTGGAATCGTGGTTGCGGCTAGCCGGCTGGGGAAATTCAAATCCATCGCCCAGTACACCGCCCTCTGTATCCTGATCTTCCCCCTTGGCGTTTTGCCGATCCCCTTTCTCCATGAACTGGGCAGCGGCATCCTCTACCTCTCGCTGGTCCTGACCCTGTGGTCCGGCTGCCAGTATTTCTATCGTTTTCAAAGGGTCTTTCTGCCGGAGGTTTCGGGCGGCGAGTAATCTCCGCGCCGGGGGGGGGGCCCGGCAAGCATTTCTGCTTGACAGGGGTAGGGATGCTCTCTATAGTTGCGCGTTAAGAAATCCGGGCGCTTTCTGCGCCGGACGACATCCGCCGGAGTGGTGAAACTGGTAGNNTTCGATTCCGACCTCCGGCACCAGAAAAAACGAGGGCCTGCCTAAAAGGGGAGGCCCTTTTTTTATTGGCGAAACCCGGGAGAAACGGTATCAGTTACAAATCAAGATGTGCCGTTATACCACTTTCACCGCCAACGGAGGCCGTCAGAGGATGTTACCGCCGGAAAAGAATAACGACACCAAGGAGCTTGCCCTTCTGGAAATGCTCTCGCTGGTCTACGAGGAGATGGACCTCGACACCATCGAGGAACGGTTTGTCAACCTCACCGCCGATATCTTCGATTTTGACCGGGTGGGCCTCTTCTTCGTCAAGCATCGCAAGGGGGTGTTGCAGGGAAAGCTCTGCAAGGGCTTTGACCCCGGCATGATCAGCTCCATCGAGATCCCGCTGACCGGCAACAGCATCTTCACCAAGCCGCTGGTCACCGGCTTCCCCTATCTTTCAGCGGAAAACAAGATCGCCGCCGCCGACCCCCATCTGTCGAAAATAGGGTTGAAAGACTTTGCCCTCATCCCCATCGTCAACAAGAAACGGCTTTCCTGCTGGCAGATCAAGAACTGCGCCAAGGCGGACTGCCCGGCCTACGGCAAGAAATGGCTGCGCTGCTGGCTGGTGCCGGGCACCAAGTGCGGCAACATCCCCCTTGACGACTGCGCCAGGAAAGAGGAGATGTGCCGGGAATGCGAGGTGTTCGCCAGACAGGACTCGGACACCGCCGAGGGGGTGATGGTGGTGGACAACTCCACCTCCAATAAACCGATCAGCCTCGAAAATATCACCCTCCTGTCCATCGTCGCCCACGCCGTCGGCGGCGCGATCAACAACGCCAAGGTCTATTCCCGAACCCTGCGCGAATCCATCCGCGACGACCTCACCGAACTCTACAACCGCCGCTTCTTCAACGAACGACTGGTCGACGAGGTGGACCGCGCCCGGCGTTACGGCGGCGTGTTCAGCCTCCTGATCTGCGACATCGATCATTTCAAGGAGGTCAACGACACCTTCGGCCATCCCACCGGCGACAGGGTCCTGGCCCGGGTCGCCAAAATACTTCGCGACAATATTCGCAGCAGCGACATGGTCGCCCGCTACGGCGGCGAGGAATTTGCCATCCTGCTGCTCAACTCCGACAAGAAGCTGGCGAGAAACCTGGCCGAACAGATCTGCCGCACCCTGGCCGGATCGATGATTCCGGAGATCGACGGCCGGCAGATCACCGCAAGTTTCGGCGTCGCCACCTTCAACGACGACTCCATCTCCTTTGAAGGGCTGATGGCCAAGGCCGACCGGGCCATGTATCTCGCCAAGAGCCAGGGCCGCAACCAGGTGATAGCCCTCTAGGCTGGCCTCTTCATGACCGGATGAACGCAATTACCCTCGTTTTCCGCGGCGACCTGTCTGCCCAACTCACCATTCCGCCGACCAAAGGGGAAGACGTTCGCTATCCCCTGGCCCGCCGCGCCTCCATCAAGGACATCATCGAAGCACTGGGGGTGCCGCATACCGAGGTGGGCGCTCTGCTGGGCAACGGCGTGGAGATCGACTTCGCCTATCTCCCAGTCCCCCGGGACCGCATCGAGATCCTCCCCCCGATCCCGCCGGTGGACGTCTGCAGCCCGACCCGCCTGCGGCCAGAACCCCTGCCGGCGGTCGCTTTCGCCGTTGACGCCAATGTCGCCAAGCTGGCGCCGCTCCTGCGCATGCTCGGCATGGACTGCTGGCACCAACGGGATGTCGACGACGCCACCCTCGCCACGGTTTCCCGCAACCAGCAACGTGTTCTGCTCACCCGCGACACCAAGCTCCTCAAGCGCAAACAGGTGGTTTACGGGCATCTGGTCCGGGCCCAGGAGCCGCCGCGCCAACTCCGCGAAATAATCGAATTCTACGGCCTGCGCCCGCTGATCGTACCCTTCAGCCGTTGCCTGCTCTGCAACGGCAAGCTGCTCGCGGCGGATAAAAATGATATCCGCCACCGCCTTGAACCGCTTACCGAAAAGTATTACGATAGCTTTCGCCGCTGTGGCGATTGCGAAAAGATTTACTGGCCCGGTTCACACCGGCAGAGGATGGAAGAATCCATCGCCGCCATCCTTGCCGAAACCGGGCCGTAACCAACCCATGAGGAATATCGTGCGCCAGTTACTCCCCTTCGTTGTCGCCGGCGTCACCGGCATCGTCACCTTTCTCTGGCTGCAACGTCGCCAACAGAGCGACTGCATCCCCTGACTGCTGATCTACGGATCTTTCGGTATGGGTCTCATATCGTTCTACATGGTCAGCAAACTCATTAACGGCTAACCCTCTCCCTTGCCCACACAGAAGGAACTTCCATGAAGGTAAACGGCAAACCGTGCCGGACCATCTGGCTCCACCCGGATGACTCGCGCATCGTGCAAATCATCGACCAGCGGTATCTGCCGCACCGCTACGTGATCGAAAACCTCTCCTCGGTGAACGGGTTCGCGACGGCAATCCGGGAGATGCATGTCCGGGGAGCCGGTCTCATCGGCGCCACCGCCGG
>DHYT01000220.1 GCA_002415465.1 Desulfobulbaceae bacterium UBA5123 | reverse complement strand
ACCCAGGGCTGGATTCACTGCCATACCCCGGCTACCGACGCTTCCGGCGTTGTTAAGGCGGTCATGGACGACCTGTTCGAGTACTTCACCAGCATGAGCCTGCCCGCCAAGGTCAAGGTTGCTCTGGCTTGCTGCTTGAACATGTGCGGCGCGGTTCACTGCTCCGATATCGCCATCCTTGGCGTACATCGTAAGCCGCCCATGGTTGATCACGACACCATCACCGGTGTCTGTGAGTTGCCGCTGGCCATCTCCGCTTGTCCGCTTGGCGCTGTTAAGCCCACCAAGGCTACCAACTCCAAGGGCGAGGAGATCAAGTCCGTAAAGGTTAACGCCGAGCGTTGTATGTTCTGCGGTAACTGCTACACCATGTGTCCTTCCATGCCTCTTGCCGACCCCGATGGCGACGGTATCGCCATCCTGGTTGGTGGTAAGGTTTCCAACTCCAAGTCCGCGCCCAAGTTCTCCAAGCTGGTTATCCCCTTCTTGCCGAACACCCCGCCGCGCTGGCCGGAGACCGTTGCCGCTATCCGCAACATCGTTGAGGTCTACGCCAAGGATGCTCGCAAGTTCGAGCGCGTCGGCGAGTGGGCCGAGCGGATCGGCTGGGAGAAATTCTTTGAGAAGACCGGTATTCCGTTCACCATTAAGAGCATCGACGATTACCGTCTTGCTTACGATACCTGGCGGACCACCACCCAGTTCAAGTTCACAAGCCATATCAAATAAACCTTTCCAATAAGGAGCTACGACGATGGCTGTAAGCAAAGAAGAACTGAAAGCACTGATCCTTGAGAAGGCAATCAAGGCTCCCAAGCCCCAGTTGTATGTCAAGGATTTCTATGAGTGCGATCCCGATGCCAAGCCCCGCGAGGTGAAGAACGCCGCCAACGAGCTGGTTAAGGAAGGAAAGATGGACTTCTGGTCTTCCGGCAGTACTACCATGTATGCCGCCAAGGGCCGCGCCAAGAACGAAGAGACCCGTTAAACCTCTTCATTCAAGCAGAGTCTAAAAAAAAGCAGGGGCGTTTGCCCCTGCTTTTTTTTGTTTATTGTACCTGTGGTGGTTCTGACTTGCAGGCTTTGCCGGATCTTATTGTTTGTCGATGGCGTCTGCCTTGTCGTAAAATTCCTGAGCCACCTTTTTATGCTTGAAGTTGGCATGGATGGAGGCGATGGTCCGGTAGGCGTCCGCCGCGCCGGTGTTGTTGCCCTGGATGAGATATACTTCGGCGACCTTCTCCATGGTTTCCACCGTCCCCTTCGGGTTGAGCGAACCCCGAAAATGATCGATGAGATCAAAGTAGATCTCCAGTGCCTCGTCATACTTTTTCATGCCGGTCTTGGCGGCGGCGATCTTCTGGCGAAGGGAGATGGTGCTCTGCTGATCTTCCTCTTTCTCGCAGATGTTGTAAGCGGTTTCGATATGCTGCAATGACTGGGCAAATTCCTGCCGATCCATGCAGATGTCGGCAAGCTTGTCGGCGGCGTTGGCGACCCCATGCAGGTCGCCGCACTCCTGAAAACCGAGCATCGCATTATGAAAGGCGTGTGCCGCGAGGGAGGTGTCACCCTTGACCAGAAAATCCTGGCCGGTCTTGTAATCCGCCTTTGCTTGCTCTTTTGCGTCGCCGCCTTCCTGGGCAGGGGGCTGATTGGTGTTTTCTTCGCTCATGGCGTTGTTGTCTCCTTGCAGTTTTCAATGCTGGCCAAGGCCTCTTCGGCTAGCTGGCCCACCGTGGTGGTAGTGAGGGAACCGTTTTCATAGAAACGTGACTCCCGTTGGTCGTTTCGCAACGATTCGATGACGCTCTTTTTTTCAATCGCCTTGATCCGTCCGCAGAGGCGAAGGGTGTTGGCGACCAGATCCGCCTCATCGCTGCCGAGATAATCGAGCAGCTTGTAGAAAGGCATGGCCCGGATCAGGTCTGGGCGATGGCGGGCGATTTCCGCGAAGGCCCACATGGTCAGGACCCGGGTTGACTCATGGCTGCTGTATGGCAGCAGGTGGCGGGTAAAGGCCCCGAAGATATCCGGCCTGCCGGCGATCACCGAGCCGATGGTTTCGATGAGGCCCCAGTTGGTGGAGGCCGAATCGGCGCAGGATTCAAACAGCCGGTGCAGAAGGTCGCTCACATGCCCCGGCTGCCTGGTGGCGAGTCGGGCGCAGGCTTGCCCGGTCATGTAGGCGGTAAGCCAGCGGCCCTCCTCGGATGGGTCGTAGAGCAGCCGTTGCAGGAAGCGGAGAACCCGGATGTCGTCAAAGAGGAGGTCGACCAAGCCATCGATGTCGCGCGACTCAACCAGCTGTTTAACCAGGGGCTTGGTTGCGCGTTGCCGATTCCGTTTCGGGTCGCGGGTGGGCTCAACCGGCGGCGCCGAAAAACCTGGCGGCCGGTTGGACTTGCCGCCGCTCTCTTCGTGATGTTGGTTCACCCGTTCCTTGATCTCGGCGATATCCTTGTGCAGCCGCACAAAATATAAAACTCCGCGGATGAAGCGGCCGTCCAGGTTGCCGGTTTCNNGTCGTTGCAGGCATAGACCAGGGCTTCGATCATCGCTGAACCGATGTTGAAGCCGGTGGGATCGCAGGTGTAGACCGCGCCGCACTGGCAGGTGCCGACGGTGAATTCCTGAAGCTTGCGTTGCACGGGGGGCTGCGGACGGCCTACCTTCTGGCCGCAGAAGACGCACCACGGCGGCATCTTGATGTTTGCGTTTTTCATGGTTAGTTGAGCCCCTTGCGGATCGCCTCCAGAAAGCGGGGATCAACCGGAAAGCCGAGGGTTTTGGCTTTTTCGGCGTGCAACTGCGCGGCTTTGAAATCTTCCTTATAGTAGTAGGCCACGGCCAGATTGTTTTGGGCCATGGAGAAATCCGGATCGATCTCAACCCCTTTCTGGGCGGCGGCGAGGGCCGCGTCGAAATTGCCGGCCATGATCTGGGCGGTGGTCAGGTTGACCCAGGTGGTGGCGAGTTTCGGGTCGTGCCGGGTTGATTCGAGATAAGACTCGATGGCCTTGTCGGCCTCGCCCTGCTGCTGCCAGATCAACCCGATGTTGGCGTGGGCCTGGGCGGATTCCGGCAGGATGCGCACCGCTTCCTGGTTGGCGGCGAGCGCTTTGTCAAGGTCGCCCATCTCAAAGTAGAGCGCGCCAAGGTTGACATGGGTTTCCGGGGCGAGCGGGTCAATGGCGATGGCCTTGTTGAGCTCGCGGAGTGCGTCGGCCTGGCGGCCGGCCTTGCGATACACCATGGCCAGATTGTGATGGGCAAGGAGCGAATCCGGCAGCTCCTTGCATTTCTTTTCAAGCTCGGCGATGACGGTGTCGAGGTTTTCCTGGGTTTGCTGGTTTGACATTGTTGATCCTCAAAATATGGTTTGTCCGGAGGCCGGATGAAAGGAAAGGCGTCGTCGGAAAATAATTCCTTAAATATGTAATCACCCTCTCTCTCGATTGCAAGGGGGCGGCGTTCCGGCAGCGATAAAATAACATAAAGTTGCCGAGGAGGCCGCAGCGGTGGATATCCGCCGGCACGGACGACGGCAGAAGGAAGTCGTCAAGGGAGAGGCGATGCGGTATAATGCCAGCCATTTACTTTTATGACTGGAAAAGGATCGTCTGCGTTATGCATGCATTATCAATACAACCGAAGGGCCTCGTCATCGCCGGATTGAGCGGCGGCGCCGGCAAAAGCGTGGCCGCGGTGGGCCTTGTCGCCGCACTGTCCCGGCGCGGGATGCGGGTGACCCCGTTCAAGAAGGGGCCGGATTATATCGACGCCGGCTGGCTGTCCGGGGCGGCATCGTCTCCCTGCTATAACCTTGATCCATATCTGATGAGCAGCGAGGCGTTGCTTGAAAATTTCAGCCGACATGGCGGCAGCGGCGAGATGGTGCTGGTGGAAGGCAATCGCGGCCTCTACGACGGGGTTGATCCGGAAGGCACCTACAGCACGGCCGGGCTTGCCGTGCAACTGGGGTTGCCGGTGCTGCTGGTGGTGAACTGCACCAAGACGACGCGCACGGTGGCGGCGATGGTGCTCGGTTGCAAGAATCTCGATCCGGCGGTTGATATCCGCGGGGTGGTGCTCAACCAGGTCGGCACCGCCCGGCATGAAAAGCTGGTGCGGGAGGCGGTGGAGCGGTATGCCGGGGTGCCGGTGCTGGGGGCGTTCCCGCGCTTGCCGGACGTGTTTCCGCAGCGGCACCTGGGGGTGACCCCTTGCGCTGAACACGGGGAGGCGCGGGAAGCGATAGCCGCGCTGGCCGAGGCGGCGGAAAGATATCTCGATATCGACGGGATACTGGCCCTGACGCGCCCATCGTCGGTGGCGATGAGCGAAATGGCGGCGGCGTCGAGGCCGCCAGCCGTCGGTGCGCCGGTGCGGATCGGGGTCATCAGGGACGCGGCCTTTCAATTCTATTACCAGGAAAACCTTGAGGCGCTGGCCGGCGAGGGGGCGGAGCTGGTGGAGATCAACTCCCTGGTCGATGCTGAGGTGCCGGAGATCGACGGCCTCTATATCGGCGGCGGCTTTCCGGAAACCAACGCCCGCTATCTCGCCGCCAACGGTTCCTTCCGGCGTTCGTTGAAAGATCGGATCGAGGCGGGGTTGCCGGTGTATGCCGAATGCGGCGGACTCATCTATCTCGGGGAGGCGATGGTGCTGGATGGCGAGGAGTTTCCCCTGGTGGGGGTGTTCCCGGTGCGCTACGGCCTTGAAAAACGGCCGCAGGCGCATGGCTACACGACCCTCAAGGTTGATGGCGACAACCCGTTCTATGCCGTCGGCACGGAGATTCGGGGCCATGAGTTCCGGTACAGCCGCGTACTCGACTGGCCCGGCCGCGGCGAGGAGCTTGCCCTGGCGATGACGCGCGGGGTGGGGTTTGTCGGGGGCCGCGATGGATTGGTCTATAAGAACGTGTTGGCCCTCTACACCCATATCCATGCGGTGGGCGTCCCGCAGTGGGCCGGGGCGCTTGTCGCCAGGGCGCGGGAGTGGCGACGGAGGGTTTAGTGGGTGGTGCGGGTGCCGAGCACCTTGATTTCGATCTCTTTTTGGGTGGCGGCATCCGGCTCCGGTTTGATCCAGTGGATGAATTCCGCGGTCACCCTGGCGAAGGCGCCGTTATCCTTCTGGCACTTGTCGCAGATGGAGAGGGCGCCGTCGCGGTACATGATCACCTTGCTGGCGGCCTCGCCCTTCTTGTCAACCGCGGCCATCTTGCGGCAGCCGCAGTCGAGCCGGACCACGACCACGCCGATGCCGTCCGGGCTTCCTTCCAGGATGCCCTCGATCATCGCTTCTTCGGATTTCTGGGTGATCTGTTTCTGGGTTGGTTTTTTTTGCTGCGCCATGGGTCTACCTGTATGGTTTGGATGGTTATGGATAGCGGTCCCGATTCGAGAAGCGCTGACAAGGATAAAAGATCAAGCCGTGCAGGTCAACCTGAATCGCCCGGCTCGGCTCGGTTGCGATCTTGAGCGCCTTTCGCTGGGGCGGATGGCGGCTTTTTTTTATTGACAAAAAAAGAGGGGTCTATTAGAGGAAAGTGGTTTGCGTAGTGTGAAAGAGGTATGTAACGGAAAGTTCGGCGGGGGAGTCTTCGCTGTTTTGGTATTTAATTTTTAATTATTTTTGGGAGGCCGAATTATGTGGCAGATCGAAGTTGACAAAGACAAGTGCACCGGTGATGAAGAATGCGTAAACGCTTGCCCCGGTCAGGTTTTTGAGTTGGTTGACGGCAAAGCTGAACCTGTAAATTCCGACGAGTGTCTGGGTTGTGAGACCTGCGTCGAGGTTTGCCCCGAGGGCGCCATCACCGTTGAAGAGGTCTAATCCGGCTCTTTTGCCGAATTGCCAGTACGGTGTCGATAGGCCTGTCTCCGCTGCGGAGGCGGGCCTATCTTGTTTTCGCCTTTTGCCCAGCCCGTGACGGGCGGCGAAGGGTTTTCGGAAGGGGGGGGCAGATGATCAAGCCTGCGGTGTCGTCGCGCAATATGATGTTGGTCGCGGCCCTGTTCTGGAGCGGGATCGGCATGCTGCTGATGGGGCGTGGCTGGTGCCTGGCGGGCCGGGCGTCTTTCATGCCGCCCCTGCTGGCGATGGGGGTCGGGACGATCAAGGCGCTGCTGGTTCTCGATCGGGCCGCCCGCCGCAATATCGTAAGGATTCTTTCCCTGCCCGAGCGGAGCTGCGTCGGCGCGGTGTATTCCTGGCGGATGTGGGGGATGGTGCTCCTGATGATGGTGCTGGGGCGGCTGCTTCGCATGTCGCCGGTGGCGCCGGTGCTGGTCGGCGGCTTGCTGTTGGCGGTGGGGTGGGCGTTGTTGCTCGCCAGTAGGTTGATCTGGCAAGCGTGGCGGCGGTTTCCCGTTCCGTCCTGATCTTTTGCGCTATACGTGAAAGGGAGTAATTTGGTGTCGGCCGTTTCCTTGAACCGGGTGGAGATCGATCTTGCCGCCCTTTGTCATAACTGTCGGGCTGTGCAGCAGAGGGTGGGGCCGGATGTGCGGATTCTGGCCGTGGTCAAGGCCGACGCCTACGGGCATGGCCTTGAGCGGACGGCCCAGGCCCTGAGCGGGTGCGGCATATCCGCTTTCGGCGTCGCCGAGGTCGATGAGGCCGTAAGGCTCCGGGCGGCAGGCATTGGCGGTGAGATCGTCATTCTCCTCGGTGTTTTTCCGGATTCCTTTGCCGAGGTGGTGCGACACCGCCTGAGCCCGGTGGTCTACGGGATGGAGGGGCTGCCGGCCCTTTCCGACCTGGCGGTCGCGGCCGGGGTGCGGCTCAATGTTCATCTCAAGGTTGATACCGGCATGGGCCGGTTTGGACTCATGCCCGAGCAGGTGGCCGGGATGGTCGAGGCCCTGGCCGCACTGCCCGGTCTGTCGCTGGCCGGGGTTATGAGTCATCTGCCCATGGCTGATTCCTCCCTGCCGGCAACAAAGGCGCAGCAACGTTATTTTGCCGACTTGCTTGCAAGCCTCGGCCGACGTGCCGGTTCTGGCGTCATCCATCATCTCGCCAATTCCGCCGCTTTGTTTATGGCCCCGGACGCGCATTTCGATATGGTTCGGCCGGGGATCAGCCTGTATGGCTGTTCGCCGTTCGGCGGGGAGCCGATGCCGGAGTTGCGGCCGGTGATGCGTTTTGTGAGCCGGGTGGCGCAGGTGAAGGATGTGCCGGCCGGCTACGGCATCAGTTACAGCCATACCTATGTGACCAAGCGTCCGAGCCGGCTGGCGGTGCTGCCGGTGGGGTACGCCAACGGCTACTTGCGAAAACTCTCCAACCGGGGCGAGGTGCTGATCCGTGGCCGCCGGGTGCCTCTGCGCGGCAACGTCTGCATGAGCGCCTGTGTCGTCGATATCACCGATTTCCCGGAGATAACGGTGGGGGACGAGGTGGTGCTGCTGGGGCGGCAGGGCTCGGAGGTGATTACCGCCGAGCAGGTGGCCGGTTGGCTTGAAACCATCCATTATGAAGTTTTGTGTCTCTTCGGCAATCAGAACCGAAGGGTCTATATCGACGGAAACAACGGCCTGGAGCCGTGAAGAGGGTCAAAAGGAAATGATCAAGGCGCGATTGAGAGAACGGCTCAACCAATGTTTTGCGGCCGGGGTGGAAAAGGGATACTGGACAGCCGCGGCGGCCGGCGATTACGGCTTGGAGGTGCCGAAAAATCCGGAGCACGGCGATTTTTCCACCAACATGGCGATGGTGATGGCCGGCAAGGAACGCAAAAACCCCCGCGAGCTTGCCGCCCGGGTGGTGGAGTTGCTGGGCGCGCATGCCGATCTGGTCGAGCGGCTTACGATTGCCGGACCGGGTTTCGTCAATATCGTGGTTCCGGTCTCGGTCTGGCAGGCGGTGTTGCCGCAGGTTTGCGAGGGCGGTGAAGCCTTCGGCCTTTCCCGGATGGGCGAGGGGAAGCGGGTGCTGGTGGAGTTCGTCAGCGCCAACCCCACCGGCCCGTTGAGCGTTGGCCATGGCCGGCAGGCGGTGCTGGGCGACGCCATCGCCCGGTTGCTGGGCGCGGTCGGTTATACCGTTGAGCGGGAATACTACTACAACGATGCCGGCCGGCAGATGCGGGTGTTGGGCGAATCGACCAGGGCCCGTTATCTCGAGTTGCTCGGGCTGCCCTTCCAGTTCCCCGAGGATGGCTACCAGGGTGGCTATATCGTCGATATCGCCCGCAAGCTCCAGGAGGAGCAGGGCGATTCCCTCAAGGACACGGCGGATGTCAAGCCGTTCAAGGAAGCGGCCGAGAAGGAGATCTTCAAGGATATCGACGGAACCCTGCGGCGGTTGGCCATCCACTTCGACAACTACTTCAATGAACATACCCTTTACGAGGACGGCAAGATCGACGAGGTGGTCGCGGCCCTCCGCGAAAAGGGGCTGGTCTACGACCAGGACGGGGCGGTCTGGTTCCGGACCACCGATTTCGGCCATGACAAGGATCGGGTGCTGATCAAATCCACCGGCGAGCCCACCTACCGGCTGCCGGATATCGCCTATCACCGCGAAAAATTCCGTCGTGGCTACGACTGGATGGTGGATATCTTCGGTTCCGATCATATCGCCACCGTTCCCGACGTGCTGGCCGGGGTGCGCGCCCTTGGCTACGACGATGCCAAGGTGACCGTGGTTCTGCACCAGTTCGTCACCTTGGTGCGCGACGGCAAGCAGGTGAAGATGTCCACCCGCAAGGCGACCTTTGTCACCGTTGACGAACTGCTCGACGAGGTCGGCATTGACGTGGCCCGGTTCTTCTTCCTGATGCGCAAGGCGGACAGCCAGCTTGAGTTCGATCTTGATCTCGCCACCAAGGAGAGCCAGGAGAACCCGGTGTATTACGTTCAGTACGGGCATGCCCGGCTGCACAGCATCCAGAAGCAGGCGGCGGCCAAGGGGGTTGACAGGGGCGCGCTCGCCGGTGCCGACCTGGGCCTGCTGGTCGAGCCCGAGGAGCTGGTCATCCTGAAATCGCTGGCCGCCTATCCGGGGCTGGTGGAGAGCGCCGCCCAGGCCCTTGAGCCGCACCGGGTGATCTTCTTCCTGCAGGAATTGGCCGGGCAGTTTCACGGCTACTATAACAAGCACCGGGTGCTCGCCGAGGCGGCGGAACTGGCCCAGGCGCGCCTGTGGCTCGTTGAGGCGGTGCGGGTGGTGCTTCGCAACGGTTTGACCCTGGTCGGGGTGACTGCCCCGGAGAGCATGTGAGGAGGGATGGATATGATGAATCGCGGTAAACGACTGCGCAGTTTCGCCGTTCGTTTCGAATTGGGGATCGGCGGCATGTGCGGGCTGACGGTGGTCTGTCTCTGCATCTTCCTCTGGGTATTCCTCCTCGGGGTGTGGGCCGGGCAGACGGTTTTGTCGCCCTCTTCCTCCGACGAGGCTCCCTGGTTGCACCGGGTAGCGACCAGGTTGCTGCCGGCGCCCACGGTTCCCGACACTCCGCCCACCGGCCAAGATCTGCAGGGTGCCCCGACCGCGCCCGCGCCGGCGATCCCTGTCGGTCCAAACGCCGATGCCCAGATCGATCAGTCCGTGGAGGCGGAGCCGGCGCCGGGGGCGATCCCCGGCGAGGCGAACACTCCCGCCACCGGCAAGGGGGATGCCGCCGCGACCGATGCGACGACCTGTTTCGCGTTGCAGGTGGGGGCGTTTCGTGAAGAGGTCAACGCCGCCGAGGCGGTGGCCGCCTGGAAGGAGAAGGGCTACGTGGCCTTCAGCCTTCCCCCGCAGGAGGGGAGCCATCTGCACCGGGTGTTTGTCGGTCGCTTTGCCGATCTGGGCGCCGCCAACAAACTGGTCACGGAACTGGAAGAAAAAGAGCAGGTGCGCGCCTATATCACCCTGATCCCGGAAGGGAACTAGGGCCGTTGTCGGGTGCCGCCGCTCTTGACCCGGCCCCGGTTCGGTGTTACAACTGTCGAGTTGATTTTTATAGAGCATATCTGCCGGGTTGCCGTTGGCTGCAGCGGTGAACCGTGGAAGGGTTGGTCATGATTCGAAACGCCCGCATGGAAGACATCAAGGCGATCTACGAGTTGTTGAAATATTTCGCCGACAAGGGGTTGCTGCTGGGGAGGTCGCTGAGTTCCCTGTACGATCAGCTCCGGGATTTCAAGGTCTATGTCGAGAAGGACGAGGCGGGGGAGCGGGTGGTCGGATGCGGCGCCCTCCATGTCTGCTGGGAAAACCTCGCCGAGATCCGTTCCTTTGCGGTGGCGGAATCCCATCAGGGGCGCGGGATCGGCACCGAACTCGCCAACGCCTGTCTCGATGAGGCAGTCTCCTTCGGCATCACCCGGGTTTTTACCCTCACCTATCAGCCGACCTTTTTCAAGCGGCTGCATTTCCGCGACATCGATAAAAACGAATTGCCGCACAAGGTCTGGAGCGACTGTATCCACTGTCCCAAGTTTCCGGACTGCAACGAAGAGGCGCTGGTCTGGGAAAAATCGTAAGCCGCCCGTTTGCCGTGGTTGGTTGATCGCGCCTCTTTCTCACTGTAAGACAAGGAAGTATCTCTATGTTTGGAACCATGTTGACCAAGGTGTTCGGGAGCAAGAACGAACGGGTCCTGAAAGGCATTCAGCCCATCATCAACCGGATCAACTCCCTGGAGTCGGAAATTCAAAAACTCGACGACGCGGCCCTCGCCGCCCGCACCGTCTCCTTCAAGGAGCGGCTCGCCAAGGGGGAACCGCTTGACGCCATCCTCCCCGATGCCTTTGCCGTGGTCCGCGAGGCGTCGCAACGGGTGCTCGGCATGCGGCCATACGACGTGCAGCTCATCGGCGGGGTGATCCTCCACCAGGGCAAGATCGCCGAGATGAAGNNCCTGGTCGCCACCCTGCCGGTCTATCTCAACGCGCTCACCGGCAAGGGCGTCCATGTGGTGACGGTCAACGACTATCTGGCCCGCCGCGACGCCGAGTGGATGAGCAAGCTCTACAATTTCCTCGGCCTCACCACCGGCACCATTCTTCACGAGAAAAGCGACGCCGAGCGCCGGGAGGCCTACCACGCGGACATCGCCTACGGCACCAACAACGAGTTCG
>DHYT01000038.1:2968-5492 GCA_002415465.1 Desulfobulbaceae bacterium UBA5123 | reverse complement strand
CTTCCGATCTCCCCTGCCTACCTGATTCTCTGCCTGGGCCTCGACACTGCCAAAGCGGACCCCACCGGCACCTGGCCCCTGCGTGCCGAGGACTTCGGGCAGATCGGCAACCAGATGATGGTGCTCGGCCTGCCCTCCCTCGTCGTCCAGGAAGGCGGTTACCGGACCAGGACCCTTGGGGTGAACGCGCGCCATTTCTTCGAAGGGATGTGGGCGGGCCATCAGCAAGAATCGCTCTCGGCGGCGGCTCGATTCCCGGTGGCCAGCAAGCGCCGGTCCAGGTCGGGGACAATTTGAAGCTGCCGATGAACTGACTCGACGGCGGGAATAACGCCGTGATATGCTCCAGCCAAGGTGGGCTGCAGCCGTGCCGGCTTGCAACGGGAGCGCATCTCCTTCCTGCCGCTGCTTTTGTTTGCTTGTCTTAAATTGTTGATATCGCAACATATCATATTCATTTTTTCTGGAGGACTTAAGGTTATGGCTGCCTGCAAAGTGGTTCGTTTGCGGATGTGCAGGTTGTTCGACGCAGCATCAAGGAAAGGCGTGGTGCGGGGCAGGGAGTGCGGCTGGTTGTTGCTGCTCTTCCTCTCCTTTTTCGTTGCCGGTCAGGCCCGGGCGGCAGGCGAACCGGGGTTGCGGATTGCCACCACCAGGCCCGGCGGGGTGGTGACCGTGTCACAGATGCTTGACGACACCTCGGTCCTCCTCTCGGTCCAGGACGCCGACAAGAACCCCATCTTCGGACTCTCTGCCCGCGATTTTACGGTAACCGCCGGGAAGAGAACCGCCAAGATCGTCGCGGCGGAGCCGGTGTCCGAGAGCCTGGACGTACCTCGCCATATCGTCCTGGTGCTGGACAACTCCGATTCCATGCGGCACCGCCATGCCGTGGCGCCGTTGCTGGCCGGCGTTGACGAGGTGTTCAAGATCGTCCGGCCCATCGACAAGGTGCAGGTGGTGGTCTTCGGGAAGATGATGGTCCCCTTTGCCGGTCGGGAACTGGCCGTGCGGACCTTCACCTCGGAGCAGGTGGCGGCACTCAAGGGCTTCGTGGGCGCGGCCTACGGCAAGGCGGAGATGACCGAGACAACCGTTCTCTACGAGGCGATGCTGGCCGGGCTCGATATCATCAAGTCGCTGCCGGCAAACGAGCCCAGGTTCATGGTCGTCTTCTCGGACGGCGAAGATATCAACAGCGCCTTCAAGAGTCAGGTGGTTACCAGGGCGGCGGAGTCGGTGGGCAGCTTCCACGCCTATGCCATCGACTACATGCCCTCGGCAACCAAAGACCCCTTCCTCGCCGCCTTTGCGGAAGGACACCAGGGCGAGATCTGGAAGGCGACCTCGGAGACCAACCTGATCCCCATCTTCCAGAGCGTCGCCTCCAAGTTGCAGTACTACTACGTTCTCCGCTACCTCTTCCCGCCCACCGGCAGGCTGGCGGTTTCCCCGACCACCCTGGCCATTGACGAGGTGATCGATTTCGACGCCTCGGCCGCGGCCCGCAAAGAGGCGCCGCAGGTGGCGCGGAGGCTCGACGCCGCTTCCCTCACCCTGCGCCCGACGGTGGATACGATGTACGGCATTGGTGCCTGGAAGGCGCGGCTTGCCAACAGCACCGGCACTGTTGCCGAGATGCAGGGCGAGGGCGCGCCCGCCGCTGCAATCGACTTGCCGCTCGACGGTTACGACCTGGCCAGACTTGCCGTGGGCGGAGACCTCAATGTCTCCATGGCGTTGAAGGACGCCAAGGGGCAGACGCTCACCCTCAACGCTCCGGCCATCGCCCTCGATATCCTGAAGACCGGCGGCAGCATCGCCGTTTCTCCGGCCGGACTCACCATTGACGAGGTGGTGCCGTTCGCCGCCGCCGCAAGCGGGCAGGCAGGCACGGCTGCAATGCGCCTGCTCGACCCGACGGCCCTCGTTCTGCGGCCCAAGGTGGAGGCGGCCCATCCCGTTGCCGAATGGAAGCTCACCCTCGCCAACAGCGGCGGCACCCTTGTCGAGCAGACGGGCGTCGGAGCCCCGCCGGCCGAGATCTCCGTGCCGCTCGTGGGCCATGACCCGGCCAAGCTGGTTGCCGGCGGGGAGATCACGGCGGTCATGGAGCTTGTTGACGCCAAGCGGCAAATCCTTGTTCTTGCCGCCCAGCCGGTAACGGTCGGCATCCTCCGCACCACGGGCAGCCTTGCCGTTGCCCCGGCGCAGGTCACCATCGAGGAGATCAAGACCATCGATTCCTCGCCCATGCTGGGCTACGTCTATTTCGCGGAAGGGGCAAGCGTTATCCCGGAGAGGTACGTCCGGCTGGCCGGGGCCGAGGCGACCGCCGCCTTTGACGAGCAGCGCTTCCGCGATACCCTGGAGAAGTACTATCAGGTCTTGAACATCGTCGGCAAGCGACTCGCCGCCCACCCCGAGGCCACGGTCATCCTCACCGGCTGTAACGCCAACACCGGCGTGGAGAAGAAGAACATGAAGCTTGCCATGGCAAGGGCCGAGGCGGTGGCCGACTACC
>DHYT01000038.1:0-2816 GCA_002415465.1 Desulfobulbaceae bacterium UBA5123 | reverse complement strand
CAGCACCTATCTGGCCACCCGCATCGACACCCCGGCCCTGACCCTGCGGCCGCAAGCCACCGCCCCGCGCGGCATCAAGGGCTGGAGCGTCAAGGTCGTTAACGGCAAGGGGAGTGTGGCCGAACTGACCGGCGACGGCGAGCTGCCGGCCGAGATCAAGGTGCCGATCAAGGCCGACAATCTCAACGAACTGGCGGTGAGCGGCGATCTTGCGGTGGCGATGGCCGTGGTGGACGGGAAGGGGCAGGAGCTTGCCCTGGCCGCCGCGCCGGTGCAGGTCAACTTCATCCAGACCAGCAANNCAAACGGCTGGCTGAAAAACAGGAGTTCCGGGTCCAGGAGAAGTACGCCCTGATCCTCTTCGACTTCGACTCCGACGCCATCTCCGGCGGCAACCAGACGATCGTTGACAACATCGTCGGCCGCATCAAGGAGTTGCCGAAGGCGACCGTCGAGGTGGTGGGCCACACCGACACCATCGGCAGGGAGAAGTACAACCTCAAGCTTTCGGAGCGGCGGGCGCTCTCGGTGTACAGGCAGCTGACCGCCGGCGTCGGCAAGGAACCGGCTGAACACATCCGCCACCGGGGCGTGGGTCCGGCCGAGCCGCTGTTCGACAACCAGACCCCGGAGGCGCGGGCCTTCAACCGCACCGTCACCATTACCCTGGAGTACATGCAGGTGGAATGATCGCGCACGTTTTGAGCAATTCCGGTTGAGCAACAGGCAGAGGGACAGGCGCAGGCTGTTTGTCCCTCTGTTCTTCTGTAACCGGCAGTTTGTTGCCGATATTCTCCCGCCCTTGACAGGAATGGGAGTGGGCATTACATTGATGATGTTTCGCCGAGGGGATTCGGTACGGTTTGCAAAGCCGTGATGGTGCGGCTTGAGAATAGCTTTACTGTTGGGAGGTTTTTGAGAAATGCCTATTTATGAATACGAGTGCCGTGAGTGCAAGAACGTTGTCGAGCAGTGGCAGAGCATCTCGTCCGATCCTTTGAGCATCTGCCCCGAGTGTTCCGGCGAGATGAAGAAGCTGATCTCTTCCAGCTCCTTTCAGTTGAAGGGCGGCGGCTGGTTCGCCGACGGCTACAGCAACTGCGGTTCGGCAAGCAGCAGTTCCTCCGGCGGTTCTTCCGGCGGCGGTTGCCCGTCGAGCGGCGGCGGCTGAGGCATCGGTGGCGGCTGCGGTAGTTGACCGCGGTAAAAAAATGCAATACCGGAAGCCGGGACGTGCGGGCGCGCATGTTCCGGCTTTTTTTGTTTGCTAGACGATGATCGCCATGGCGTCGCCGTAGCTGTAAAAGCGGTAGCCGTTGGCAACGGCGTGCCGGTAGCTGTTGAGGATGCGTTCCTGTCCGGCCAGCGCCGAGATCATGAACAGCAGGGATGACTGCGGCAGGTGGAAGTTGGTGATCAGCCGACGGACCACCCGGAAGCGGTAGCCCGGATAGATATAGAGGTCGCACAGCCCTTCCCTGGCCTGCACCGCGCCGTCCGCGTCGGCGGCAAACTCCAGGGCCCGCACCGTGGTCGTTCCCACTGCCCAGACCATCTTCCCCTTGGCTTTGGTCTCGTTGATCAGCCGCGCCGTTTCCGCGGAAACGCTTAGGTATTCGGCGTGGATCTTGTGGTCGCGGATGTCTGCGACCCGCACCGGCGCAAAGGTGCCGTAGCCGACATGAAGGGTGACAGAGGCGATCTGCACCCCCTTGGCGCGCAGGGTGGCGAGCAGCTCCGGGGTGAAGTGGAGGCCGGCGGTGGGCGCCGCCACCGCCCCGGTTTGGCTGGCGTAGACGGTCTGGTAGCGTTCGCGGTCGCTTGCGGTTTCAGGCTCGTCGCGGCGGATGTAGGGGGGGAGCGGCATCCGGCCGTGGGCCGCGAGCAGCGGGTCGAGGTCGCCCGAAAAGCGCAGCCGCACCCGCACCTTGCCGTCGGCCAGGATCTCCTCGACAACGGCGCTGAGGTTGTCGCCGAAGAGGAGCCTGCTTGCCGGTTTCGGCCGCTTGGAGCTCTTGATGAGGCCGATGATCACCGCCTCCTGCCAGTCGTCGCCGGTCGTGGCGCCGCTTCCCGCCTGCGGGTAGGAGAGCAGCATCAGTTCGGCCCGGCCGCCGGTCTCCTTGCGGCCGAGGAGGCGGGCCGGAAAGACCTTGGTGTCGTTCACCACCAGCAGGTCGCCGGCGGCAAGGTAATCGACGATGTTGTGAAAGGTGCGGTCGGTCAGTTGTTCGCTTGCGCAATTCAGCACCAGCAGGCGCGATTCGTCGCGCCGGTCGACGGGTTCCTGGGCGATGTTCTCGGCCGGCAGATCGTAGTTGTAGGAGTCGATGTCGTAGAGGGGGTCCATGGCGAGGCGGTCTCTGGTGGCGGCTGGCGGTCGTTGGGCAATAGGACGGGGCAAGATTCAGGGCAGCAGGTCGGTGCGCTGGGTGACGTAGCAGAGCAGAAAGCCGATGGCCATGGCGATGAGCCCCATCATCCGCAGAACCTTGGGGTCGGTTTCGGTGAGTTGCCGCAGCCATTCCTGCATCGCCCTGGGGAACGCGACGTACGGCAAGCCTTCCAGCACCAGCACCAGCCCGACGAGTGTGATCAGCAGTTTCATGGCGGCAATCTACCAAGGGCCGCGGGGAATTGCAACCGTTGAGAAGTCTTCCCTGCGTTGCGGAAAAAGGGGGATGCATGTTGGCGGTTGAACGTGTATAATCGCGCCTCATGATTACGCGAAAAAAGACCAGACAGATCATGGTCGGCGATGTGCCGGTGGGCGGTGATGCGCCCATTGCCGTGCAGTCGATGACCAACACCGACAC
>DHYT01000069.1:5582-6010 GCA_002415465.1 Desulfobulbaceae bacterium UBA5123 | reverse complement strand
CATCGTTTGCCGCCAGGGTTTGCGCGTTGGGGATCTCATCGGTGGCGAGCTCCTTGCCACCCTGCCATTCGCCGCCGAACCGAATGCGGCCGCCGCCGCTCTCCCCCGAGGCGTCGAAGTGGGCGGAGAGGAGTTTGACCGCCCAACCGCTCAAGTCGATGCTTCCGCCCTGACCGACGCTCCCTTGGGCACGATAACTGCCGGAGCTGCTGACCTGTTTCCCGGCAAAATGGGTGATGCTGCCGCCATCAGCGCCGGAGACGTCGATGAGCGAGGTGGAGGATTCCCAGGTCTTGCCGCTCACTTCAAGATCCACGGTGCCGCCCGTGCCGGAGGAGCCGGTGGCGGTTATTCTGTCCGCCAGGGAAAGGGTGCCGGCCTCAACCGTGATGCTGCCGCCGCTCGCGCCGGAGGCGTCGATGGTGCCG
>DHYT01000069.1:495-5539 GCA_002415465.1 Desulfobulbaceae bacterium UBA5123 | reverse complement strand
CCCCGGCGTCGCCGCCCCGGAGAATGATCTCACCGTTTGCCTCGACGATGGAACGGGCCTGGATGAGCCCCTCGTTGTTGATCACCGTGGTGGCCAGTTCGCCTGCCACCTGGGCGGTCATCACCACTCGGCCGCCGTCGGCCCCGATGAGGCCCAGGTTCTTAACCCCGGCCCGCTCGGCGAGGCTTGCCTCGTTCACGGCCAGGCCGATCAGTTGATCCCCGTCTAGATCTATGGTGAAGCGGTTGCCGGAGGCCAGGGCCACCTGTCCCAAACGGGCCTGGATCACCCCGGCGTTGGCGGCGTAATCACCGGCCAAGGCGATGTAGCCTCCCTCTCCTGCCGCGAGGTTCCCCTGGTTGATCACCTCGGCGTTGGAGAGGATTCCCTCTGGTTTGGAAAAAATATACCGGCCGGCCAGGAAGTCGTCGTTACCGATGTTGTGGGTGGTGGCCAGCAGGCCATGGACGCTCACCTGGGAGCCGGGCGCGAAGAGAACGCCGCTGGGGTTGACCAGAAAGACCTGGCCGTTGGCGGTAATGGTGCCGTAGATGGAACTGGGGTCGTTGCCGATTACCCGGTTGAGGGCGATGCTGTCGCGGCCCGGTTGCTGGAAGTTGACCCGCTCCTGCTGAGCGACGGAAAAGCTCTGCCAGTCGATGACCACTTTCTGGGTTTGCTGGCTGATGATGGTGGTGGCGCCATCGGGGCGGCTGACAGCGGCGGTGCCGGCGGCGACCTGTTCGCCCATCGGCCCGGCCAGAACCGTGGCTGGCAGCAGCAGGGGGAAAAGGGCCGGCAGGCCGTACCGCCATCTGGGACGAATTGCCCGGCGCGACAGCGCCCGTGGTGCGCCTGCCGGTCGCCGGTTCGAGTTGCCCTTGCCGGTCAGCCGTTGCCAGGATGCAATGATCGCAGCAAAGTGTCCGAAACAGGATCGTCGATTCATTCGTTTTCTGCACATGCGGTCGTTCTCCCCCCTTCAATCAAAAACTGGCGGTGAAGGCGCCCTGGAGGGCCGCATCGAAGTCGTCGCCGGTATCGTTGCCGTCAATGGACTTGGCCCACTGTAAATATGCCTCGGACAGCGTGGATATGACCTTCTCCCGATGGCCGACGGGGGAAGGTCGCAGCCGGGTTGTGCCTTCCGCCGGCAATTAACGCTCACGTCAAGAGTCTAGGCCGCCCCTCGCGGGCATGCCCTTGGGCCAGCGGTTCGTGCCGAACGGAAGGTATTGAGGGAACAGGGAGAACTTTCTCCTGCACCTCCCGGTTGTTATGGGGAGAGCGTACCCGAGAGGCACTCACGGATTACTCACGGATACGTTTAGGGAGTATATTTATTTTGAGGAAGGGATCGGGGAGGCAAACATCAACAAATCTTGACCAATACTGGGCTGCCGATCTTTGGTTTGACAGGGGGCGTTAGAGGTATGGCAAGGCTGCCAGATGTCGGCCGGGCGGTTACAATTGCTCGTTTTTGATGGCCCGATACAGTTCCGTGGTCCGCCGGGAAGGAGATATCCCGAGGGTCGAGGACAAGATCACGCAACAACGGTTATAAACCGATATGGCCTCGACCCGCTGTCCGAGACGCTGATGACAAACCATGAGATGTTGATAGAATTCTTCGTTGCGGTCGTCCACGTCAATGCCTTTCCGGAACACTTCCAAGGCGACGCCCCATTGCTTTGCTTCTTCAAGATATGTTCCCTGTTTAATGATGAGACGGGAAAATTTGCTCCGCAAGCGCTCACGGTATGAAAGCGCCCAGGGTTCACAGGAATCGCCGGACAGAAAATGCCCTTTGTAAATATGAATGGCCTTGTCCATGGAGGCCTGCGCCTCGGATACGGTGGCCGGAAAAACCGTATCGTTCAACAGATATTCAAACGCTTGGGCATCCACCCAGCACAGACTCGCGTTGATGGACAAGCGTCGTTCCTGAAGCAGGATGACCTTGTCGTTGCCGATCAGCTTACGCAGTCGGTGCACGGCCATCTCGAAGGAGCGGTGCGCCAGATCGCCGTCGGTGTCGGGCCACAACGCGTCGGTGATCTGATTTTCGGACACGTTTTTCCCGCCGAAGGCGATCAAAGCCTTGAGCAGGGCGAGCGGTTTTTGCTGGACCTTGCCCCGACAGCGCACCAATTCCCCGTTTTTGGCAAGCTCGAAACAGCCGAGGGTGTATATCTTTACCGAGTAAGGCCAGTTTTCGACCGGTCTTTCCGGGACGAGCCCCCGTTGCTCGATGAGCTTGCATGCATACTCCGGTTCGATGCCGTGCTCCAGTGCCTTTGCACAAAGGCGGGACATATTGACATCATTCCAGCGAGGCATGTTTATGAAACCGTAACGGGCGCCAAGCGCAAGGCCGCGCTCCAGCAATACAAGCCCCTGTTCCTCTCTGGCCCGACTGAACGCAAACCTGGCGCCATTCAGGCTGACCACGAACCTCAGGCCGATCATGCCGCGACTGATCTCCGTTGCCTTTGCGAAGCAGGCATCCGCCTCGTCGGCGCGGCCGTCGTCAGAGAGGGTTATCGCCAATTCGATAAGGCAGAGAACATGCGCGATCGGCCAGCCGATTTCCCTGGCAATCTTCACCGCTTGTTTCCCATGTGCTGCGGATTTCTTGTAATCACCGTTATGCCATGCCACGGCTGAGGCCTGATACTGATAGAGGGACATGTCTCCGGGCCGCGGGCTGTTTATGGTCAGCATTCGGTCCAGACAGGATTCGGCCATTGACGGGTCACCCAAAGACAGTCCACCAAAAACGCCTTGCGCCATGAGGTAGAGATCAAGCAGATGAATGCCGCTGTCCGCGGCGTTTTTGATCCCATTGTCGATTGCGCGTTTGCAGGTTTTCCAGTCTGCGGCGAACCAGGAATACATGGCCTCCATGACGTACCAGTTTTGTCTCGTTAACGGGTCGTATTCCTTGCATCCCATCGCAGGCCGTGATGCATCGATCACCACCGCGGCCTGCGAGAAATCACCGACCCATAAATAATAGAGCATCAGCTGGTTTCCCATCAGCATGCGGAGCGGGACACTGTCGGAGGAGAATGCGATCCGCTGAACGCGTTCCGCCCACTGCGGCAGATCGGCGTGCCAGGGCTGACGGTTTGTCATGGCGCTTAACATGCCCACGGCAACCTGCGCTTCGATCTCCGGAGAGGGGAATGATGGATCCTCGTCGAGCATCTCATCAAGGCCGGCAATCCAGTGATCCAGCGGTGCAAAATCACCCCATTCATAGATGAAGGTCGCGACGATGCCGGACCAGGCAAGAAACACCCCCGCCCTGTCCATAATGGTTTCAAAGCGTGCGAATGCCTTCTCCAGCCAAAGCCGGCTCTCCCGAGGATGGAAAGCCATACAGCAGATACCGCTCCAGTACTGGAGCCAGGGAACGGTTTCTGTTGTTTCCGGTGGAACCTCCGCCAGCCATTCAGAAAGCGTTGCGCTTCTTCCCTGCCGGATCAGAGCTTGTGCCTGACCGAGAATAAGCGGGACGTACCGCTCCCAGTTCTGCGCGGCCCGGTAAAGGGAGATGGCATCCTCGACATTGCCTGTTTCCTCAACAATCGCGGCGGCACGATTTTGCGCGTGACGGATGCCCTCTGGGTTGAGCGACTCCTTCGCCCGCGTCTGCAAAAATTCATGGAATAGGGAATTGTACTTGTAGCTCGGCTCCTGGGCTTGATTTTTTTCAATAAAGAAGTGGTTGTGATTTAACTCCGAGAGGATGCGGCCCGCGCTGCCCTGGCCAGTCATTTTTTCCGCTGTCCTGGCCGTCATCCTCGGCAGAAACGACGACATAAGCAGAAAATCCCTGATCCCGCCGTCCAGCTTGCCGAGGACTTCACCGGCAAAATAATCGAACACCTCTTGCGAGACGAGATCGCCTTGCGTCAGCGGTTTTCCCTCCCTCAGGCTTGATTTTTGCGCCAGCAGCACCAGTCCTGCGGCCCACCCCTCTGTTTTCTTCTGGATCTCGTCGATGATCTGCGCGTTCAACTTCGGCCTTCCCTTTGCGCGAAGGACAAGTCTCGATTCTTGCGGCGTAAACCGTAAATCATCCCATTCGAGAACGCTCATGGTGTCGTTGGCGCGCATCCGTATGAATGCGGGAGGCGGCTTGCCCCTGCTCAAGACGATTATGCGAATGCCTTGGGTAACGGCGGACAGGCCAATGGTCACGATCTCATGCAGGAGCGAAGCGGAATCAACGGCGTGGTAATCATCCAAAACGATGACAAACGGGGGGGAGACGTCTGTACAGTTCTTCAAAAAAACGGCTGGCAAAGACAGGTAGCCCCATCTGATACTCGGGCGCCAGAAGCGGCAGAGGTTTGCGGAATTTCGGCGCGGCCTTTTGCGCGGCCTGGCCCAGATAGTAGAAAAAAGAGGCAATGTCACTATCGCCGCCGTCGACAGAATACCAGAGGCAGGGCAACTTTCTTGCATCCAGATAACTTGCGGCAAGGGTGGTTTTCCCTGCGCCGGCCATACAGGAAATCCAGGTGACCGGCTTTGTGCGCATGCCGTCGAGAAGGCGGAAAAGTCTTTTCCGGGGGATGACGCCGGACATCGATGGGCGGGTGATTTTGGCCGCTACGGGAAACCTGTCCATTCTCGACACCCCTTCTGGGGTAACACGATGCATAATGGCGGCTCCGCCCAACAGAACCGGGTGACGGTCGAATCAAAAAGGATATTTCTTTATTCGGCTACACCACTATGCCTCATCCGGGGCCTGTCGTCCAGATTTGAATGATGCCACCGGATGTTGTCGAAGTCGGTCTTCCAGTGGCTGCAAACCAGCCAATTCCGGCGCACGTTCGCGTAGACCAAGAAGGATTCCGTCCAGAAAGATTTTCATCATTGCGTGTGCTCTATATCTTGCCAGATTGCACATAGTCCCCTGCCAAGGGGTTGTATTTCTTCCGTGTAATTCGGCAAAAAAAAAGGAACCAGCCGGTGGGCTGGTTCCTTGAAAGTGCGGCTGGCGTCCCCGACGGGATTCGAACCCGTG
>DHYT01000069.1:0-418 GCA_002415465.1 Desulfobulbaceae bacterium UBA5123 | reverse complement strand
CTACCGACTGAGTTAACGACCCGCTCAGCAGAAGCCGTTATTTACAATACACCTCTCGCCCTGTCAAGAGAACCGATCCGTTTTTTTATTTTGCCGGGCCGAATTGTCACCGCGGCACGCCACTCCCGGTCGCCGGCCCAGTCGGGGCCGACGGCCGCTCCGGGGCCGGTCCGGCGCGGGCCGGAAATTCCTTGTCGTGCGGGCGCGGGTTTGCTATATCTTTCCTGTTCTTGACGGTTCCTCTCCATGCCTTTGCCGACGGCAGAGGCTTTTCTTGTTATTAAGGATACAAACGCATGGGTCTTTTATCCGGTTCCGCAACCTTTGTCCGCTATTCGGTGGAAGGGGAGTTGCCGGCCAATTTCTGGGATTTCGCCGCCGAACGCATCGCCGCCTTTTCCTTCCGCGACATCGACGA
>DHYT01000224.1:2217-16981 GCA_002415465.1 Desulfobulbaceae bacterium UBA5123 | reverse complement strand
TTGCCGCAGCCGGAGGGGCCGATCAGCGCCGTTACCTGGCGCGCCGGGATGGCGATATTGATGTTGAAGAGCGCCTGGCTGGCCCCGTAATGAAAGGCCAGATTCCTGACCTCGATGGCCGTCGGCCCGGTTGGGGTGTCGTTTTTTACCATTTGTACTTTCTCCTGAAATGGACCCGGATAAGAATAGCCCCCAGGCTCAAGCCCAGCACCATGGCCAGCAGGACAAAGGCGGTGCCGTACTGAAGGGGCAGCACCTTGTCGGTGTCCGGATGCTGGGTGGCGAGGATGTAAAGGTGGTAGGGCAGCGCCATCACCTGATCGAAGATCGAGCCGGGCAGCTTGGGCAGGAAGAAGGCGGCCACGGTGAGAAGGATGGGCGCGGTCTCGCCGGCCGCCCGGCCGATGCCGAGGATGGCGCCGGTGATGATGCCGGATACCGAATAGGGCAGCACCGCGGTGCGGATCGCCTCCCACTTGGTGGCGCCCAACGCCAGGCTCGCCTGCCGGAAGGCTTGCGGCACGGCCCGCAGCGATTCCTCGCTGGTGACGATGATGGTGGGCAGCACCATGCAGGCCAGGGTCAGGCTGCCGGCCAGCAGGGACGGCCCGAACTGACAGAAGAGGACGAAGAGGCCGAGGCCGAAGAGGCCGAAGACGATGGACGGCACCCCGGCCAGGGTGGTGATCGCCAGCCGGATGGTTTCGGTGAGCCGCCCCGGCGCGGCGTATTCGGAGAGATAGATGGCGGTGCCGATGCCCACCGGCAGGGCGATGGCCACCGTGCCGAGGGTGAGATAGAGGGTGCCGACGATGGCCGGCAGGATGCCGCCCTCGGAGCCGCCCCGGCGCGGCATCTCGCTCAAAAACGCCCAGTTGATCACCGGCAGGCCGTGACGGATGATGTCGAGAAGGATATAGCCCACCACGCCGACGATGGCGTAGGTGGTGAACCGCAGGAGGAGGATGGCGATGTTTTCGCGGAGTTGTCTGTTCATCGCATCATCCCGTATCGCACCGAGATCCGCCGGGCCACGAAGTTGAGGCCGAAGGTGATCAGCAGCAGGACGATCCCCACCCAGAACAGGGCCTGATAATGGATGGAGCCGAAGGGCACCTCGCCCATCTCGGCGGCGATGGAGGCGGTCATGGTCCGCACCGGCGAGAGCGGGTTGGCGGTGATCAGGGCGGCGTTGCCGGTGACCATCAGCACCGCCATGGTTTCGCCGATCACCCGGCCGGTGCCGAGCATCACCGCCCCCAGGATGCCGGGCAGGGCCGCCGGCACCACCACCCGCCAGATGGTCTGCATCCGGCTCGCGCCCAGGGCCATGGAGCCGTTGCGGTAGGTGGCGGGCACCGAGTTGATGGCGTCCTCGGAAACGGAAACGATGGTGGGGATGGCCATCAGGGCCAGGAGCAGGCCGCCGGTGAGGGCGTTCAAGCCGGTGTTGAGGCCGAAGAACTGCTTGATCAGCGGCGCCAGCACCACCAGGCCGAAGAAGCCCAGGACCACCGAGGGGATGCTGGCCAGGATCTCGATGAAGGGCTTCAGGATCTCCCGCTCCAGCGGCTGCGCCACCTCGGCGATATAGACCGCGGCCAGGGCCGAGAGCGGCACGCTGACCAGCATGGCGATGGAGGTGACCAGCACCGTGCCGGCGGCCAGCGGCAGGATGCCGAACCGTTCCTTCTGAAAGGAGACCGGTATCCACTGGTTGTCCAGCAGGGCCGCAAGCCCCGGATGCTTGGCAAAGGGCGCCGCCTCCTTGAACAGGAAGAGGAAGATCAGCCCCACCACCAGGATGCTTGATGAGGCGACGCCAACAAAACCGATCTGTATCACGCGGTCACGGCCCATGCTGTTCCCCCTTACTGGAGCGGTACGTAACCGGCCTGGCGGACGATCTCCTGGCCAGGTCCGCTCAAGGCGAAGTCGAGAAATTCCTTGGTCAGCCCCGCGGGCTCGCCGCCGGTGTAGAGGAAGAGCGGTCGGGCGATGACATACTCGCCGCTGTTGATGGTCGCCACCGAGGGGGCGATGGCGGGCTGGTCCGGGGCCGGGGCGATGGCGAGGGTCTTGACCTTGTCCGCCGCCTGCTGGGCGTAGCCCAGGCCGACGTAGCCGATGGTCCAGGCATCGGTGGCGATGTTCTGGATCATCGCCGAGGTGCCGGGCAGGGAGCGGGCATTGGGGCTGTAATCCTGCTTGTCCAGGACATGTTCCTGGAAGAAGACGAAGGTGCCGGAGCTGGATTCACGGGAGAGGACCAGGATCGGCTGATCCGGGCCGCCCACCTGTTTCCAGTTGTTGACCGTGCCGGTGAAGATTTTTTTAACCTGCTCCACGGTCAGTTGACTGATGGGGTTGGCCGGGTTGACCACCAGGGCGATGCCGTCCATGGCCACCTTGAATTCGGTGGGGTGGATGTTCTTCTCCGCCGCCAGGGCGATCTCCTTCTCCTTGATGGAGCGCGAGGCCGCGCAGACGTCGGTGGTGTTGTTGATCAGGGCGGCGATGCCGGTGCCGGAGCCGCCGCCGGTGACGGAAAGATCGGCGGTGGGAACCTTCTGCATGAACGCTTCCGCCCACTCGCTGACCAGGTGGACCATGGTGTCGGAGCCCTTGATGGTCAGGTAGCGGGTCTGGCCGCTGCCGGCCGCCTGCTGTTTGTCGCCCGTATTGTTGCCGCAGCCGGTGAGGCCGGCAAGGATGGCCGTGGCCAGCACGCCGAGGATCAATCCGCGATATTTCATCTGCAATCTCCTTTCGTAGTTCAGGTGTGGTTCGTTGCCGAACAGTTGCCGGTATCCTGCCGCAAGATTGTTAGCGGATGGTTAGCGTTCGGTATAAAAATGATGAAATGCAAAAAGATTGCGCAATGCCTTCTTCTTGATAGCACAAGTGACGCCCGGCGGTGCAACAATTTCTCGTGTTTTTAGCCACCCGCGCGCGGTCAGGGTGTCAGCTCGATGGTGAAGGTCGTGCCGCGAGCGGGGGTGCTGTCGACGCGGACGACGCCGTGATGGGCCTGGACGATATGCTTGACGATGGCCAGCCCCAGGCCGGTACCCCCGAGCTTGCGGCTGCGGGCCTTGTCGCTGCGGTAAAAGCGTTCGAAGAGGCGGGGCAGATGCTCCTTGGCGATGCCGACCCCTGAATCGCTGACCGTGATGCGGATGGCATCGGGCCTGGCCGTCGCGGTGAGGATGATCTCGCTGTTCTCCGGGCTGTATTTGATGGCGTTGACCACCAGATTGCTGAGCGCCTGTTCCAGTAACGGCCCGTTGATGCGGGCGGAGAGCGTGTCCGGGCAGTCGAGCACCAGGGTGATGTTCTTGCTGCGCGTCTGCCAGCCGCAGGTCTCGCAGACATTCTGCAGAACCGGTCGTAGCGCGCCCTGTTCCAGGGCGATGTCGCCGTCGGTTTCCTCCTGCTCGATCCGCGAGAGGGTGAGCAGGTCCTCGACAATGGCGTTCAGCCGGTCGGCGTGGCGGTGGATGATGGCGAGAAAGCGGCCGGCGTCCTCCGGGCAGGAGACGGCCCCGTCCTGCAAGGTTTCGACAAAGCCCTTGATGGCGGTGATCGGGGTGCGCAGTTCGTGGGAGACATTGGCGACAAAATCGCGGCGCATGTTCTGCAGAAGGCGCAGTCGGGTGATGTCGTTCAGCACGATGAGCGCGCCGACGCGGGAGTTGTCGGCGTCGCGGTAAATGGCGCCATGGGCCTGAAAGTAAATCTCGCCGTCGCTCTTGCGGAGGACGACCTCGTCTTCCAGGGGGTGACGGGCCGCCAAGCTGCGCCGGACAAAGTCCAGCAAATCGTTGTTGCGGAGGATCTCGAGGATCGGCTTGCCCTGGGCGGCGTTGGCGTCGACGTTCAAAAGCAGGCTCGCCGCCTGGTTGAGGTTAACGATGCGCTCTCCCAGGTCCACCACCAGCACCGCCTCGACCATGCCGGCAAAAACCGCTTCCAGCTGGTTGCGCTGCCCGGTCACCGTTTGCAGCCGCTGGTTGAGCTGGTTGGCCATGCTGTTCAGGGCCGCGGCCAGATCGGCGACCTCAAGCGAGATGTTTCGTTCCTCGAGCAGGTTGATCTCCTTGGCGGGTTTGCCGTCGGCGAACAACTCGGCGGAGATCCGCATTCTTTCAAGGGGATGGGTGATCCGGCGGGAAACGATGAACGCCACCAGCCCGGCGAGCACCGTCAGCAGGATGGCGCAGGCGATGATATCGGCGGTGATCGCCCGCAGCGGTTCGTCGAGGGCGGTGATGGGGATGGAGAGGCGCAGGACGCCGTCGGCCGCCGGGCTGGCGGCCGTGGCGTCGGCATCCGGCCGCAGCGGCATGGCCAGGTAGAGCATCTCGCGGCCCATGGTGTGGCTGTGCCGGACGGAGATGCCGATGTGGCCGGCCAGCGCCTCGATGACTTCCAGCCGGTCGGCGTGGTTGTCCATGCGCTGCGGCGATTCCACGGAGTCCGCGATCACCGCCCCGTCCCGGCGCACGATGGTGATGCGGGTGGCGGACTCGGCGCCGATGCGGCGGCAGATCGCCTCCAGTTTTCGCGGATCGGGGGGGAAGGAGAACGGGCGGATCTGTTTTTCGACCAGCACGGCCCGGATCTGCAGATCCTTCTTGGTTCGGGCCAGGAAAAAATTGTGCAGGGCGGAGGTGGAAAACCAGGTGGCGCCGGCCATGGCGGTGATGATGATCAAAACCATGGGCAACGTGATCTGGAGAAGGAGTCGTGGGCGGCGCATCTTATTCACGGAAGCGGTAGCCGACGCCGCGCACGGTCTCGATGCAGTCGGCGCCGCCCAGTTTCTTGCGCAGGCCGACGATCTGCACATCGACGGAACGGGCGGTGACGGCGAAGTTCTCCTCGTGGATGGCGTTGACGATCTGGTCGCGGGTGAAAACCCAGCCCGGCCGGGCGGCGAGGAAGTGGAGGATGCGGAATTCGGTGGAGGTAAGCGGCGTCTCCCTGCCGGCCAGCAACACCTGGTGGCGGGCGGGATTGATGGTGAGATCGCCTCGGCGCAACAGCGGCTCCTCTGGAGAATCCGGCTGGGCGCCCCGCCGGAGAACCGCCTGGATCCTGGCGAGCAGGACGCGGGGGCTGAACGGTTTGGTTACGTAGTCGTCCGCGCCCAGTTCCAGGCCGGCGACGATATCGGCGTCCTCGCCGCGGGCGGTGACCATCAGCAGCGGGATGGCTCTGGTTTGCTCGCCGTATTTCAGGCGGCGGCACACCTCGAGGCCGCTGATCCCCGGCAGCATCAGGTCGAGGAGGATCAGGTCGGGGCGGTGCGTTTCCGCGTAGGCCAGCCCCTCTTCGCCGTTGGCGACGCCGTGCACGCGGTATCCCTCCCTGGTCAGATTGTAGGTGATCAGTTCCAGGATATCTTCTTCGTCTTCGATGGCGAGGATCTGTTTGGACATCTTGGACATCATCTCTACGCGGGCAGGAGGGGGGCGCGGTCCTGCGAAGTGGTCTGGAGGTGCCGGAGCGAGCGGCCTGTTTCCCCCTCCGGGGGAAGAATTTCTCCAAATGTATCCGCCGGGCGGGCGCGGGGCAAGGTAAAGATGAAGGAGCTGCCTTTTCCCGGCGTGCTGCGGGCCGTGATCTCGCCAAGGTTCTTTTCCACAAACTCCCGGCAGAGAATGAGGCCGAGGCCGGTTCCCTTTTCGTTGCCGGTGCCGGGGGTTGAGTGGTGGGCGTCGATGCGGAAGAGCTTGTCGAGGTCGCCTGCGGCGATGCCGACCCCGGAATCGGTGACCGTGATCTCCTGCCGGCTTTCGATCTCCCGCGCCGCCACCGTGATCGAGCCGCCGGGATGGGTGTACTTGATCGCGTTGGCCAACAGGTTGCGGAGAACGGTGGCGATTGCCTGCCGGTCGGCGTAAACGGTTGTCCGCGGGGGGATTTCCTGCCGCAGGCGGATGTTTTTGCCGTCCAGGGCGCCGCCCAGGGGCGCGGCCGCCTCCAGGCAGAGGGTTGGCAGATCGAGGGCTTCCGGCTGCATGGTCAGGTTGCCGGTCTGGCTTTGGGCCCATTGCAGCAGGTTTTCCAGCAGGGCGGAGACGTTGGCCGAGGTTTCCTCCAGGGTATGCAGGCACTGCTCCTGTTTCTCGCGCGGCCAGTCCTCTTTTCTGGTGGTGAGGAGCCGGGCGTAGCCGTGGAGGGCCGAAATCGGGCCCCGTAAATCATGGGCGATGATCCGGAAGAATTTTTCCTTGGCGGCCAGGGAGCTGCGCAGTTTTTTTTCCGATTCGCGCAGCTCGTCGTTGGCGGCCTTCAGCTGCAGGTGCAGTTTGACCCGCGCCGAAAGTTCGCCGACGCTGAACGGCTTGGTGATATAGTCCACCGCGCCGTTGCTGAGGCCCTTGATAATGGTCTGGGTGTTGGCCATGGCGGAGAGGAGGATCACCGGCGTGCCGGACGCTGGGGCGACGGTGTTGAGAAAGGCCAGCACCTCAAAGCCGTCTTGCTGGGGCAGCATGATGTCGAGAATAATCAGGTCGAAGGTTTCCCGGCCCAGCAGGGCAACGGCCTCCTCCCCGGACTTGGCCCCCGTCACCCGGTGCTGGTCCCGCCGCATGGTGAAGAGCAGCAACTCATGGATGTCCTCTTCGTCCTCAACCACCAGAATCCTGTGCGATGCCATGCCTCTAGCCCTCCCTGATTCATATCCGGATGCGTGATGCCCACGCATGATTCAAGGATAGGGTTGTTTTGTTAGGAAACGATGAGGGCTTGGTTATGTTTTGGTTGGCGGCAAAAAAAAAGGAGACAGCCGTTTGATGGCTATCTCCTTGGTGTTGGCACGCCCGGAGGATTGTCTGCCCCACTGCGTTTGGCGGATGCGGGATGGCTGGTGGATGTGGTCTCGATAGGGTGGCGTTATAAAGCGCTATTGGTGGTGGCGCGCCCGGAAGGTCGGTCCACGGATTCGATGTCAATTGCCCCTGCATGTCACACAACGCGCACACATCGTCTTTGCAGACATATTGGTATCAAATGGTCGTGACCTTTTCTAAACCACTTTTGGACTTGACCTCTTATTCACCTAGGACCTTATCGATTTCAGTCCAGAAATCTTCCAGTAACTGTCCCGGTGATTCAAACTCGTAGGGAAAAACCCTTTCCAACTTGTGCTTGTGGTCCCGTGCGGTCTTTCGCGCCCCATATTTTTTCCGCCGGCGCGGTATCTGAACAGCATGGGCATTGTCAAAACCGGCAACCCTGGTGTTGTTGGCGTCGTGCAGGGTCAGGGAATAGCGAACGCCGTGTTCGACATGCTCGTTTGGCTCGATAGTCGGCTTGCGGCTCGGCAACACACCACTGGTTGTCCCTGTCAGTCAGAGTTTGTTCAGCATAAATTGCTCAATCGTATTTTTTTCATTGGAAGACGTGCTCATTGATTCACCGCAATTCTTTGCGGGGATAGAGAAAACCGAGATATAAATTTCTATATTATACTTTGGTCAAGTGAAAATATAATAAAGTGCCGTGTATTTTAATTTCCATCCCTGAAAATATCTATGTAACGACGCAGGATAAAAATTCGGTTCCGCTGGAAACCGGTGACCTCCTGCAGAATGCCCATCTCCACAAGAGATGCGACCAGGCTGTTGGCCGGAACATACTTGATTCCCAGGAGATTCATTGCCGTGTTGACGGTAATAGTCGGAGTGCCATAGAGGTACATGATAAGCTGTCGGGCGTTTTCCGCCCGGCGGCCCAGCTTGATGATTTCAGCATCAAGCTCCTGCCTGAGCGCCAGTATTCGCTGGAATGTCCCCTTGCCGTTCTCGGCGGTCTCAACCACTGCCTGCAGGAAAAAGCGTACCCAGTGCCCGAGATCATTGGATGCCCGAACACGGGTCAGGGCGTCGTAATAAGCGCCCCGGTGCTTTTCCAGATGGGCGGAAAGGTAGAGGGACGGCTTGTGCAGCAGGCCGTGACTCACCAGATACAGGGTGATCAGCAGACGACCGATACGGCCGTTGCCGTCCAGGAATGGGTGAATGGTTTCGAATTGATAGTGGCTCAAGGCACAGCGAACCAGATGCGGGACCTGGATGTTCTCATTGTGCCAGAAGGCTTCCAGGTCAGAGAGCAAATCCGGCATGTCATCGTGGTGCGGCGGGATGAAGGCGGCATCCGCCAGGGAGGAGCCGCCGATCCAGTTCTGGCTGCGGCGGAATTCGCCGGGTGTTTTGCGCTCTCCCCGGACACCGCTCATGAGAATTTCGTGAGTATGACGTAACAGGCGTAAGGACAATGGCAAGGTCTGCAATTCTTCAATGGCCGTGTTCATGGCCCGGACGTAATTCTGCACCTCTCGCCAATCGTCGCGGCGCTCTGGCAGGATCGCCTCCTCTTCCAGCACTGCCTCGTCCATTTCCGTCCGGGTGCCTTCAATCCTGCTGGAGGTGTTGGCCTCCTTGATAATGTGCATCCGGATAAAGAGATCCACATCCGGCACGATCAAGGTGAAGGCATTGAGTTCGCCAAGGGATTTCGTCGCCTTCTCCAGCAGAACATTGATGCGCGGGTCCTCCCATGCCCAGCCGTGATTGATGGGGCCGGGCTGGAAGCTTCTGTACTGGTATTGCTGCTTGTCACTGCCGGAGACGAACTCTTCGAATTTCACTTTTGTCTGCCTCCTGCCAATGCGGAAAGTTTTCTACTCGTCAACCTTGCCAGAATGTCATCACTGCCAAGTCTCGCTTCGGTGATCTTGCGCGCGGCAAGCTCCCGCCATTTCTTATGCCCAATCTTCCGCATCGCGTTTTGTCTCAAAGGTTTTGCATTGAACGGGCCAGCCTTTACGCCGGATGCACGTTTACCGCTGATACGGACCGCAATTTCGGATGCTTGCCACTTCGTCCTCCCATGATTTTTCCAAAACAAAGTGGAGCAAAAAAGGAGCGAAAAATCCATAAAATAAAAAAGGAGACAGCCGTTTGATGGCTATCTCCTTGGTGTATCTGGTGCGCCCGGAGGGATTGTCTGCCGCGCTGCGCGCGGCGGACGCGGCGCCGCTGGCGGTTGGCCCCAGACAGGTGGCGTTTGCAGCGGTATTGGTGGTGGCGCGCCCGGAGGGATTCGAACCCCCGACCCACGGATTCGAAGTCCGGTACTCTATCCAGCTGAGCTACAGGCGCGCAAATCTCGGTGACACGAGTTGTGTTTACTTATCATCTCAGGGGCGTTCGGTCAATAGCCCTGTTGGGGAGCTGCGCGCCGGTTATGCCTGAGGCTTCGGGTTGCGCAGGTGGTAAATCGCCGGGTAATGGCGGTGCTGTTCGGCGTAATCGAGGCCGTAGCCCACCAGAAAGCCGTGGTCGATGTCAAAGCCGTGGTAGTCGATGTGCACTTCGGCTTCGCGGCGCTCGGTTTTGTTGATCAGGGTGCATATCTTCAGGGAGCGCGGGTTGCGGCCGCCAAAGATCTCCTTCAGGCGGAGGAGGGTGCGGCCGGTATCGACGATATCCTCCACCAGCAGCACATCCTTGCCGGTAATGTCCAGTTCGATGTCCTTGGTGAAGGCGATGGACCCGGACGAGAAGGTCTGCGCGCCGTAGCTTGCAACCCGGACAAAATCGATTTCCACCGGCAGGCTGATCTCCCGTGCCAGATCGGCGATGAAGATGAAGGCGCCGTTGAGGATGCCGACCATCACCAGTTGCTTGCCGGCGTAGTCCCTGCTGATGGCCGCGCCCAGTTCCTTGACCCGCTGCCGGATGTCGGCTTCGCTGATGATGAGTTCCTTGTCGTCCATGGGCGATGGCTTCCTTGTTGGTTGCGGCTTCTCGGCGGCGACGCGGAAGCCTGGATGACGGAAAGGGGCTGTCCTGCAATCTTACAATGGTTGCGAAAAGGCGCAAAGGGGGGCGGCGAGAATTTTCTTGACGCGGCCTCCGCCGGTTGGCTAGGGTTTGGCTGGCGGCGCGGCATGGCCGAAACAGCGAAGATTGGGGAGGAAGGGATATGGCAAGGCATGAATGTGATGTTTGCGGCTATGTGTACGACCAGGCGGCGGGCGACCCCGTTGCCGGGGTTGCGGCGGGGACCGCGTTTGAGGATCTCCCCGGCGGTTGGGCGTGTCCGGTTTGCGGCGCGGACAAGGATCAGTTCAGCCCCCTGGATTGAAGCGGGGCGGTTCCCCGGCCTGGGCGCGGATGCCTCCAGGGTGTGCGCCGCCTTCCTCGCGGCGTGACAGATGGTGACAGAAAAGACGCGGCGTTTGCGGCCGCGTCTTTTTTTTTGCCCGGCTCAGTGGAGATCGGCGATGATATCGGTCCAGGTATTGGTCAGTTCCTCTTCGAAGGTGGTGACGAACTCATAGATATTCACCTCGGCGAAGGGGCGGTGATGCTCCTGGATGAGGGCCCACACCGGCGATTCGAGCGGCGTCTGGCATTCGCTGTCCGGCCCGCTCAGGCAGACGCCGCGGCGGGTGGCGAAGATATCCGCCAGGTGGACCAGCGCGGTGGGCAGCACGCTGTCGCCGGTGGCCTTTTCCGGGGTGTGGTGATGGAGCATGACGTCCAGATAGATCGGCGGCACCCCGAGGGTCTCTCCGATCCAGACCCCTGGCCAGCTATGGTCGATCCCGGCGTACTCCATCTCCTTTTTCAACCGGTTGGTCTTGAACGGCGATTCCTGCTTCAGCAACTGCGGGTAGAGGGCCGGTTCCAAGGCATCCACGCCCAGCTTGCCCATGTCGTGCAACAGCCCGGCCAGATAGATGTCGGTGGCGGTGTTGATGCGGATGATCTCTTTCAGGAGCTGGGCGATGCGGGCAACCACCACCGCATGCCGCCAGTGGCGTTGCCGCAGCTCCTCGATGCCGCTGAAGACACGGATATCGGCACTGGTCTCCAGGGTTTCCTTGACCATCTTCTGGAGATGCTTGATGCCGACGATGATCATCGCGTGCGGGACCGAGGTGACCAGGCATGAGCGTCTGAAGAAGGGGGAGTTGGCGGTCTGGAGAACCTTGCAGCTCAGGATCGGGTCCAGGGCGATCAGCTCCGCCAGGGCGCGGCTGTTGTCTTCGTTGCCGGTCAGCAGCCGTTCCAGTCGCTCTGCCGGCTCGCGGTTGATCACCAGCAGCTGTTTCATGTTAAGACGTCGCTGCAGTTTGGTGGGAGAGATTCTTCCGACGCTGGGCGGTGGTGCCGGCAGCTGGGCGGGGTCGAATTTCTTGACCAGGGGTGGCGGGGGCGAAGGGGGCGCCGCGGGCGGCAGCGGGGTGTCAGCTTCGACAACCTGTTCCGGTTCCGGCAGGTGCTCGTCGTGTGCGTCCGCGGAGTGCCCGACGGGCGCCGACAGCCGCTGGTTGGCCATGACCAGACGGGTGACGAGGATCTCGCAGAACCGCTTGTAGAATTTCAGCTGCAGAAAGACGTTGGAGGTGCTGATGATGTTCGGCTCCACCCGCAGGATAAAGGAATCCTTGCTGGTTCTGACCCCGGCGGTGCGTTTGGTCTCGCCGACCAGGGCCATTTCGCCGAAGCAGTCGCCGGTTCGGAGGGTGGTCAGCTCCAGGGTCTCCTCGCTGTCGTCCAGCTTCTTGAAGACCGAAACCTTGCCCTTGACCAGGATATAGAAGACCCGCTCCACCGCCCCTTCCTTGATGATGGTGGTGCCGGCCGGAACCTTCAGCCATTTGCTCACCGCCAGGAATTGACGGATTTCGTGGTCGTCAAAGGTGGAGAAGAAGGAGATCTTGTTCAGGAACTTGATCTGTTGTTCCAGATCCAGTTCCTTGCCTGCGGATTGTGTCATGGCAGTACCCGGTTTGCGGTGATGGTGGTCGCGATGGTTCGGGGAGGCGCGCCGCGCGGGAAACCTGGGGGGAGCGACCTTTTGTAGAGACTATAAAGGATCGGGGAAAAGAACGTCAACGCAAAAAGGGCGCGGGGCGCGGTTACTTGCCGATGCAGAACCGTTCGAAGATCATGTCGAGCACGTCGTCGGTGGTGGTGGCGCCGACGATATCGCCTAGGTGGTCGAGGGCTGCTTGCAACTCCACTGCGATCAGGTCGGCGGGGAGGTTCGCGGCAAGGCCGCCGCCAACCTGCCGGCAGGCTGCCAGGGCCTTGACGAGGCTGTTTTTGTGGCGCAGGTTCGGCACGCAGGCGTGGCCGGGATCGGGCGGGTTCTGTTGCCGGGCGACGGCGGCGAAGATAGCCTCCTCAAGGCGGTCGATGCCGGTTGCGGTCATGGCCGAGATGGCAACCGGTGCAACCCCGGGAAAGGCGGCGGCGATCCCGGCCATGGCCGGGTCGCGGTCGGCGATATCCATCTTGTTGGCCACCAGCAGCACCGTTTTGTCGGCAAGATCGGCAAAGAGGCGGCGGTCGTCATCGGTCATCGGCTGGGTGGCATCCACCAGCAGCAGCACCAGATCGGCTTCGGCCAGCTTGGCGCGGGCCCGGCGGATGCCGATCTCCTCCACCGCCTCGGCCTGCTCACGGATACCGGCGGTGTCGATGATCCGCACCGGCATCCCCTTGATGTCCAGATACTCCTCGATGGTGTCGCGGGTGGTGCCGGGCACCGGGGTGACGATGGCCCGTTCCTCCCGGAGCAGGCTGTTGAGCAGGCTTGATTTGCCGACATTGGGCCGGCCGAGGATCACCGCCGAGATGCCGTCGCGATAGATGCGGCCCTGCTCGGCGCTGGCGATGAGTTCGCAGAGCGGGGCTTCCGCCTGGTCGCGAAGGCGGGTGATGAGCTCCGCCGGGTTGAGGATGTCGACATCGTCCTCCGGGAAATCGATGGCCACCTCGCAAACCGCCAGGATACTCACCAGCAGGTCGCGGATGGTTGCCACCCGGTCGTGCAGCCGGCCGTGCAGCTGGTTGACCGCGAGTTGCAACCCCTGTCTGGTCTTGGCCTCAAGCAGTTCCGCCACCGCCTCGGCCTGGGTGAGGTCGATACGGCCGTTGAGGAAGGCCCGTTTGGTAAACTCGCCGGGGTCGGCGGGTTGCGCGCCCGCCGCAAGCACCAGGCCGAGGATGGTCTCCAGGACCAGAAAGCTGCCGTGGCAGTGGATTTCAACCACCTCTTCGCGGGTGTAGGTGCGCGGCGCCGCCATGTGAACGGCAAGGACCTCGTCCACCGGCGTCCGGCGGTCCGGGTCGACGATCCAGCCGTGGACGAGGCGGTGGCTTTCCAGTCGGGGGCGCGGCCGGGTTGGGACAAAGAGTTTGCCGAGGATGGTGAGCGCCTGGTCGCCGCTGATGCGGATCACGCCGATGCCGCCGGGACCGGCCGGGGTGGCGATGGCGGCGATGGTCGGCTCTTGGCGGGCGGGCGGGCTCATGGCGGCGGGGCTTACTGCTCCTGCTCGTTCTGCCGGGGTTTGCGGGGACCTTTGCCGGTGCGCTTGCGGCCCTTGCCCGGCAGGTAGATGAGAACCTTCTTGTAGAGGCCGTCGCCGACGCTGCGGCTGCGGATGGCGGTATCGTTCTGCAGGAGCATGTGGACCACGCGGCGCTCGGCCGGGTTCAGCGAGGGGATGCTCTTGGTGCGGCCGGTTTCCTTCACCTCGTCGGCCAGCCGGGTGGCGGTTTCCTCAAGCTCGCTGACCCGCGCCTCCCGGAAATCGCCGGCGTCCAGGGTGATCTGCACCCGCTCCGTCATCTTCTTGCCGGCCATCTTGCGCAGCAGGTATTGGATGGAGTCCAGGGTTTGTCCGGCCGGGCCGATGATCTGCTCGATGTGTTCGCCGCCGTTGACGTGGATTCTGAGTTTGCCGTCCTTCTGTTCGGCCTCGATGGTGGCGGGCAGTTCCATCAATTCAAGCAGGCGCAGCAGGTCGTTCTGGATGGCGGTGACGGCCTCGGCGCTCAGCGGCTTGGCCGGTTCGCGGCGCGGCGGCGCATCGGCGGCCGGGGCCGGTTTTTCGCGGCGGGCCGGTTTGGGTTCCCGTGCGGGCCGGGCCGGTTGCGCGGTGGTTGCCTCGTCGTCGCTTGCATCCTTGAGCGCCACCAGGATCTTGGCCTTGCGGCGGCCGAGGCCGAAGATGCCGGCCGAGCCGGTGGAGACGATTTCGATATCAAGCTGCTCCTGCGCGACGTTCAATTTCTGGCAGGCGGTTTTTATCGCGTCGGCAACGTCGCTGCCGCTGTATTCCATTTTTGCTGGCATGGTCTGTTCCTCCAGGTGAGGGATGGGTTTGTTCCTGGCTCCGGTGGCTTATGCCTCTGCGTCGGCCTGGCGATTGATGATGTACTGCTGCAGCATGGAGAGCAGGTTGTTGAGGAACCAGTACAGGACCAGGCCGGAGGCGAAGTTGATGAACATGAAGGTAAAGATGACCGGCAGGAAGAGCATCATCTTGGCCTGGGTCGGATCGCCCGAGGTCGGGGTCATCTTCTGCTGCAGGAACATGCTGCCGCCCATCAGCAGGGTCAAGACCGGCAGTCCGCCCAGGTAGGGGATGTGGAAGCCGAGATACAGCCGGTCGGGGGCCGAGAGGTCGGTGATCCAGAGCATGAAGGTGGCGTGGCGCAGTTCGATGGTCTGGAGCAGCACCTTGTAGAGGGCGAAGAAGACCGGGATCTGCAGCAGCATGGGCAGGCAGCCGCCCAGGGGGTTGATCTTGTAGGTCTGGTAGAGCTTCATCATCTCCTGATTGAGCTGCGCCTGGTCATCCTTGTACTTTTCGCGCAGCTTCGCCATCTTGGGCTGGATCTTCTGCATGGTCTTCATCGATTTCATCCCCTTGTGGGAGATG
>DHYT01000224.1:0-2164 GCA_002415465.1 Desulfobulbaceae bacterium UBA5123 | reverse complement strand
CTGCGCCAACACGCCGCGCTGTCCGTGGAGGATGTCGTCGGCGCCGGCGAGGACCGTGGAGACCTTTTCGTTCTGGTCGGCGCTCATCCGCAGCCTGGCGGTATCGGTCCGGCCGGGGATGATGCCGCACATGAAATAGGTGGATTCGTAGGCGGCCCAGCTGATGTTGCCCTGCAGGGTCTGCTCGGCCTTGGCAAGATCCTTGGGCGCGGTTTCATGCAGCTTGCCGTCCATGTAGGCCGCCGGCCCGTGGAAGACATGATTGACGTTGGCGTTGATCGGCTTGTTGACCAGCCGCAGGTACGGAGCGCCCTGCAGGGGTTGAACAGAGGTGTTGCGGACCTCGACCTGCAGGCGGATCCGGTAGTCCTGATCGCTGAAGGACATGGTGCGGGTGATCTCGAGTCCCGAGGGGAGTTGGCCGCGCATGGTCAGGGTGGCGTCGTGGCCGTCGCTGGTGGCCAGCGCGGTCTGGTCGGCGGCGAGCAGGGCGATTCTCGCCCGTTCCGGCTCAACGCCCCAGGAGAAGAAGAGGGGCAGCTCGGCGGCGGTGTCGGTGGAGATCAGCTCCACCGGTTCGGAATCGGCGGCCAGCTCCTTGCGGTATTCCTTAAGCTTGAAGCTTTTGAAGCCGCCGCCGGCCTCGGAGAGAATCGCGGCGTAGCGGGCGGTCTCAACGGTGATGTCCCGCGCCGGCCGGCTCTCTTCCTCGGTCTGGGGGGCAAGGGCGGCGGCCGGTGATTCGACGCCCGCGGGTTGCGGGGTGTCGGCGGCTGCCACGGCGGCAGGCTGGGGGGACTGCTCCTCGGCAACCGTCGCCGGGGCGGCGTCCGGGGCGACCATCGGCGTCAGGCGCGGCAGGATGAGATACTGGTAGCCGACAAGGATGAGCAGGGAGAGGAGGATGGCGATAATCGCTCTTTTGGTTTCCATGGCGATGGTTTTCCTTACAGTGAGGTGGTCGATTGGTTTCTGTGCATTGCCGGAGCCGGCATAACCGGATCGTACCCGCCGTGGTGGAAGGGGTGGCAACGCAGGATGCGGCGCAGGCTGAGATAGAGTCCTTTGCCTGGGCCGTGGATGGTGATGGCGTCAATGGCGTATTGGGAACAGGTGGGGCTGAAGCGGCAACTCGGCGGGAAGAGCGGAGAAAGGAGCTGCTGGTAGGCACGAATCAGAAGAATGCAGAGTCGTTTCATGGTTGCAGTCACCGGCCATCTCGTGCGGGATGTCGCCTCTGGCTGGAGACGCCCGTTCACTGGTGTCGTTTCGTTCCGGCTCGTGCTGGTGCCAATATCCGTGCGGGGAAAGGGGAAGGGGAACAAGATACTCTTAGCCGGCCGTTTTCAGGTCGGGGAAGCAGGCAGCGTTAGCGGGAAGGAGAGGGGCTGCCGATCTTCTTGAGCAAGGTGAATATCGCCTGTTTGACCTCTTCCGGCGAATTCGGGCTGAATCCCTCGCGTACGGTGAACACCATATCCGTCGCCGCCGGCAAGGCGGCCCGGTTGAGCCTGTAGAACTCCCTGATTATCCGTTTGATTCTGTTCCGCTTGACAGCCTTTTTGACCCCATGGATACTGATGCCGAGGCGATTGCGCTCCCGGTCGGTCGACAGGCAGATCAGGCTGCAATGTTTTCCCCGAACCCGTTTTCCGCGTCGGTAGACGGCTTCGTATTCCCACGGCCTGGTAATCAGGTCGGACTTGGGCAGCGCATGGCTGTGCATCGGCGCCGGGAACGGCGGTTCGGGGAGCAGGCGGGTTCGTCGTAGTCCCGGCCGATTAGGCGGACAGACGTACCCGGCCCTTGGCGCGGCGGCGGTTGATGATCGCCTGGCCGGATTTGGTGCTCATCCGGCTGCGGAAGCCATGTTTGCGGGCGCGCTTGAGGTTGCTGGGCTGGAAGGTACGCTTGCTCATGTCTGTGTCCTCTCGTTCTGGCCGGGGCGTTGGCGGCCCGGCGTTTCGTCATGGTCGTTTGATGTGGTGGCCGGGTGCGTCCCGCCTTCGAATGGAGTGGGGAATGGACGCAAGCCGACCGATTTCATAAAGCCGCTATATGAACTGGCCATCTTAAACATATCGGAGGCGGGGTGTCAAGGTGCCGACAAAAAAATACCGGCGGGGGCGGAGGGGTTATGGCAGCCCTGGTGACCCGTCGTCGG
>DHYT01000202.1 GCA_002415465.1 Desulfobulbaceae bacterium UBA5123 | reverse complement strand
CCCGACGAGGTGGTGGCCATCGGCGCCGCCATTCAGGGCGGGGTTTTGAAGGGCGACGTCAAGGACGTGCTGCTCCTCGACGTCACCCCGCTGTCGCTGGGCATCGAAACCCTGGGCGGGGTGTTCACCAAGCTGATCGAGAAGAATACCACCGTGCCCACCAAGAAGAGCCAGGTCTTCTCCACCGCCGCCGACAACCAGCCGGCGGTGTCGATCCACGTCTTGCAGGGCGAGCGTGAGATGGCCTCCGGCAACAAGTCCATCGGCCGCTTCGATCTCGCCGACATCCCGCCCGCGCCGCGCGGCGTGCCGCAGATCGAGGTTACCTTCGACCTCGACGCCAACGGCATCCTCCATGTCTCGGCCAAGGATCTGGGCACCGGCAAGGAGCAGTCCATCAAGATCACCGCNNACCGGCAAGGAGCAGTCGATCCGCATCACCGCATCTTCCGGCCTCTCTGAAGAGGAGATCGACAAGATGGTCAAGGACGCCGAGGCCCATGCCGAGGAGGACAAGAAGCGCAAGGAGCTGGTCGAGACCAAAAATCAGGCCGACTCGTTGATCTACGCCACCGAGAAAAGCCTGAAGGATCTCGGCGACAAGGTCGATGCCGCCACCAAGGGGAATGTGGAGCGGGAGATCGAGAATGTCAAGAAGGTCATGGAGGGCAGCGATGTCGAGGCCTTGAAGAAGGCGGTCGAGGCGCTCACCCAGGCTTCCCACAAGCTGGCCGAGATGATGTACAGCCAGGCCAGCCAGGGGCAGGCAGCCCCCGGCGGCGAGGCTGGAGGCGATGCCGGCAAGAAGAAGGATGACGACGACGTGGTCGACGCCGACTTCGAGGAGGTCAAGGAGTAAGCGTCGTTACACCTCGGTGTTGAAAGGGAAGTGGGAGAAATTCCGCTTCCCTTTTTTGTTTTGTAAGGCCCGCAGCCAACCTAAAAAAAGCGCCTTCCCCGTTCCGGGCAAGAAAACACTTGCCGCCGGACCGCTTTTTTTTTAAAGACAGGGGGCGGCATCACCGTAAAACATGAAAAGAACGGGAAAAACCATGCGAATCTTGTCAGGTATCCAGCCCTCCGGGCAACTGCACATCGGCAACTATTTCGGCATGATGCAGCCGATGATCGCCAACATGCATCACAGCGAGCTGTACGCCTTTATTGTCGACCTGCACGCCCTCACCTCGGTCCATGACCGCGCCGCCCTGGAGCGGGGCACCATCGAGGCGGCCGCCGATTTTCTCGCCCTGGGCCTTGATCCGGACCGGTGCATCTTCTGGGTGCAGTCCGATGTGCCGGAGGTGGCCGAACTGGCCTGGATTCTGTCGACCTTGACCCCCATGGGCCTGCTCGAACGCTGCCATTCCTATAAGGACAAGGTGGCCAAGGGCATCGCCCCCAGCCACGGCCTGTTCGCCTATCCGGTGCTGATGGCCGCGGACATCCTTCTCTATCAGGCCGAGCGGGTGCCGGTGGGCAAGGATCAGAAACAGCATCTGGAGGTGGCCCGCGATATCGCCATCAAGTTCAACAATACCTTTGGCGAGACCTTCGTGGTGCCCGAGCCGGTGATCGACGATAACGTTGCCACCGTGCCGGGCCTGGACGGCCAGAAGATGTCCAAGTCCTACGGCAACACCATCCCCATCTTCACCGACGCCAAGGCGCTCAAGAAACGGGTGATGGCCATCGTCACCGACGCCACGCCGGTTGAGGACCCCAAGGACCCGGACAACTGCAACCTCTATAACATCTACAAGCTCTTCGCCCCGGCCGACCGGCTGCAGGAGGTGCACGATCTCTATGTCAACGGCGGCGCCATGTACGGCAAGATCAAGCTGGAACTGGTGGATCTCCTTTGGGAGCATTTCCGCGAGGCGCGCGAGCGCCAGCGGCAACTGCTTGGCGACCCGGGCGGGCTGCGCGACATCTTGCGGCGCGGCGCGGCAAAGGCGCGGGAGAAGGCCGCCGTCACCCTGGATCTGGTCCGGGAGCGGGTGGGGCTGAAATATTGAAGGGATTCCTTTCCTCGCAAGGGGGAAGGCAAGGATTTTTATGACGAAACAGACCCCAACATCCGGCAACGTGGTTTGGCACCAGGCCTCGGTCACGCAAGAACGGCGGGAACGGCTGAACGGCCACCGGGCGGCCAACCTCTGGTTTGCCGGGTTGTCCGGCTCGGGCAAATCCACCCCGGCCCATGCCGTGGAGGAGCGGCTGCATGGACTTGGCTGCCGGACCTTTGTCTTTGACGGCGATAACGTCCGGCACGGCCTCTGCGGCGATTTGAGTTTTCCACTTGAGGACCGGTACGAGAATATCCGCCGGATCGGCGAGATGGAGCATCTTTTTTTTGCAGGCCGGGGTGATTGCCCTCACCGCCTTTATCTCCCCCATGCGCAGTGACCGCAAGCGGGTGCGGGATATCATCGGCGGCGATGCCTTTGTCGAGGTCTACTGCCGCTGCCCACTGGCGGTCTGCGAGGCGCGGGATGTCAAGGGGATGTATAAAAAGGCGCGGGCCGGTGAAATCAAGAATTATACCGGCATCTCCTCCCCCTACGAAGAGCCGGCGCATCCCGACCTGGTGCTTGACAGCGGTTCCCGGCCCCTTGGCGAATGCGTCGAGGCGGTGATTCGGTTGTTGCGGGAGCGAAAGATTATCGAACAAGGTTGATGCCGGCGGTGGTTTAAGGTATCCTCACTCTTCGCAAGAGTCGCTGTCGAGACTTGGTGGTTGCTAACCGTGGGCGACAAGGAGTTGATAATCGTGACTGCTTCAAGCATTGTGCCGGTGATTCTGGCGGGTGGCTCCGGCACCCGGCTCTGGCCCCTTTCCAGATCGTTGTATCCCAAACAGCTGTTGCCGCTGGTCAATGCGCGAACCCTGCTGCAGAATACGGTGGATCGGCTTGCCGGGGTGGCAGGTGCGGTTGCGCCGCTGGTGATCTGTAACAGTGAACATCGTTTCATGGTCGCCGAGCAGTTGCGGGCCATCAGGGCCGAGGCCGCGATCCTTCTCGAGCCGGTTGGCCGCAATACCGCGCCGGCGGTGGCCATTGCCGCCCTTGAGGCCTTGGCCAAGGGCGATGATCCGGTTCTCCTGATTCTTCCCGCCGACCATCTGATCGACGACCTGGCCGCCTTCCAAAAGGCGGTGGCCGCAGGCTTTGCCCGCGCGGAGAGCGGCGATCTGATCACCTTCGGCATCACCCCCCGCCAGCCGGAAACCGGTTACGGCTATATCCGCAAGGGCGACCCGGTTGCGCAAACCCAAGCCTGCCGGGTTGCCCGGTTTGTCGAAAAGCCCGACCTTGCCACCGCCCAAGGCTATCTCGCTTCGGGTGACTATCTCTGGAACAGCGGCATGTTCATG
>DHYT01000158.1:2198-4017 GCA_002415465.1 Desulfobulbaceae bacterium UBA5123 | reverse complement strand
CGACCTGGACCGCCTCTACCACGCCGCCCTCCTGCATGACTGCGGGGTCTCCTCGACCACCGTGCACCGCTATCTGGTTTCAGAGCTCGACTGGTCCGGCGCCGAAGAACATTGCCAGCGCGGCCACGACCTGCTGCTCGAACATGAGCTGTTCGCCGATCTCGCCCCCATGATCCGTTATCACCACACCCACTGGGACCAGTTGACGAACATGGATCTCTCCGACCAGACCGCCCTCATCAACAACTGCATCTATCTGGTCGATCGGGTGGACGCGCTGGTCGCCAAGCAGGGCATCGAGGAACTGCTCTTCTGCAAGGATGATATCCGCGCCACCATCGCCAAATACCGGGGCAGTTTTTTTGCCCCGCAGCTGGTGGACATCTTCATGGACGTATCCGCCAACGAGTTCTTCTGGCTCACCCTGCAGCCGCGCCATCTCGGCCTCTATCTTTCCGAAATGGCCCTGGACGGCAAGGAGCACCCCATCGATCATCAATGCTTCCTCCGCATCGCCCGGATGTTCGCCACCATCGTCGACGCCAAGAGCCCCTTCACCGTCGAGCATTCGCACGGCGTCTCGCGGCTGGCCAAGCAGCTCGGCGTTCTGCTGGAGCTGCCGGAGGCCCGTTGCGATGCCCTGGAGGTGGCGGGCCTGCTGCACGATCTGGGCAAGCTGCGGGTGCCGGACGAAATCCTTGAGAAGCCAGGGCCGCTCAACGACCGGGAGCGGGCGACCATGAAACACCACAGCTTTGAAAGCTATCAGATCCTGCGCCGCATCGACGGCTTCGAATCCATCGCCGAGATGGCCGCCCTCCACCACGAGACCCTCTGCGGCGACGGGTATCCCTTTCACCGGGCGGGCGCCGGGCTTTCCCGCGAGGCGCGGATCATCGCCGTCGCCGACATCTTTCAGGCCCTGGTGCAGGACCGCCCCTACCGCGCCTCCATGTCGCCGGAGAAAACCATGGCCATCCTCCAGGAGATGGCCGACGGCAACCAGCTCGATCAGGGGATCGTGGCCACCGTGCGGGAAAACCTCTCGGCCTGCTGGCAAGCCGCCACCGGAGAGACCACCCGCGATGACAACTAACGCGATTGCCGCGGGGAAGAAACCCGGCCTCACCAAACCGCCCGCCGCAACCGAGGCCTGCGCGACCTGCGGCCGCCCATGCCCGCCCGCGGCCCTCGTCAACCAGGGCGGTTCCGGCGACACCTGCCCCGACTGCCGGGCAGAGCTTGCCGGCTGCGGCTGCAGCGACCAGGGATGAACAAGATGATCTCTTCACGCCTGACCCGGCCCAGCGCCCGCATGCGCCCCTGGCAGCTGCCGGCGCTCCTGATCGCGCTGCTGCTCCTGCCCGGCTTGAGCCACGGCCAGGATCGGCGCACCCCGGTCGTCCTGGCGGTGGCCAAGGCCGGGCCGGCGGTGGTCAACATCCGCACCGAACAGATCGTCAAGCGCCGCAGCACCCCGTTCTTCGGCTTCAGCGACCCCTTCTTCGAGCAATTCTTCAGCGACCTGGGGCCCACCCGCACCTTCAAGACCCAGGCCTTGGGCAGCGGCGCGATCGTCGATCCCCGTGGCTACGTGGTCACCAACGCCCATGTCATCGACAAGGCGTCGCGGATCTTCGTGGCCCTTCCCAACCAGCGCCAGGAACTGGAGGCAAGTCTCATCGGCAAGGCGGAACGCCTTGACCTGGCGGTCCTCAAGATCAACAACGCCGGCATCTACCCGGCCCTTCCCCCGGCCCGCTCCGACGATCTCCTGCCCGGCGAGACGGTGATCGCCATCGGCAACCCGCTGGGCTAC
>DHYT01000158.1:0-2186 GCA_002415465.1 Desulfobulbaceae bacterium UBA5123 | reverse complement strand
CCATCACCCCCGGCAACTCCGGCGGCCCGCTTCTGAACATCAACGGCGAACTGATCGGCATCAACACCGCCATCATCCAGCAGGCGCAGGGAATCGGCTTTTCCATCCCCATCGACGTGGTCAAGCGCATCCTGCCCAGCCTCATCAACCAGGGCAGATTGACGCCCGCCTTTCTCGGCGTCACCGTGGAGGATCTGGGCAAACAGGCGGCGACCGACCTGGGCGGCGGGGTGCTGCTCCGCGAACCGGAACCGGGGTCGCCTGCCCAGCGGGACGGCCTGCGCCTCGGCGACGTCCTCACCGCCATCGACGAAACCCCGGTGCTGACCGCCGGCGATTTCTACTCGATCATCGAAACCTATGTGCGGGGCAACCGGATTCGACTCACGATCCTGCGCGGCTTCGACACCCTTGCCGTGCAGGCCACCCTGGCGGAAATCCCCAAGGATTACGGCCTCAAGCACGGCGAGGAACGTTTCGGCCTCTCGGTGCGGGAGAAACGCGAGCAAGTGGTGGTGGACAGGGTGCGGCGTGACAGCGCCGCGCAAAAGACCGGCATCGAGCGAGGGGATCTGATCGCCGAGGTGGCGGGAGAGAAGATCGCCACCATGGCCGACTATAACGACGCCATCGTCAACAATCTGGGCAGGGAGCCGCTGCGCTTTCTCATCGTTCGCGATCGACGCGGCTACTATGTCGACCTGCCATAATCATTGACAGAGCATCGCCGGCAGCGGCAAAATACCACTGACGCTAACCATTATTTGCCGCCGACAGCGGCCAAGCCCGCAAACACGAGCAAAAGGAAACCCGCAATGAAAAACCGTCTCATCACCACCATCGGCCTGACCGCACTGGCCGGGCTGTTTCTTTTGCAACTCGCCCTGCCCGCCGCGACCAATGCCGCGACCGAATCCCCTGAACAGCGCCGGCAACAGATGCTTGAAGAACTCCTCAAGCTCACCCCGGAAGAACGCGCCGAGCGGCAGAGGCGCTACAAGGAGATGACGGACGAGGAACGTCGCCTTGAGCAAGAAAGGGAGCAGCACCAAGCGGCAGAACCCGCCAAATAAAAAGCGGGGCGGAACCTAGCCCCGCCCCGCTTCGCGCAACACCATCAGGCCTTTTTGCGCCCGAACAGCCTTTTCACCAGTTGCAGCAGCTTCGAATCCCGTTGCCGTAAAAAATCCATATCCCCCTTGTCGGCAAGCTCGGGCCGATGGGCAAGGAGCAACTCGGTGACCAGTTCGGCCCCGCCCCTGGTCAACTCCTTGCAACTCGCCCCCTGCTTCTCCTTGCCGAGCTTCAAGAGCTTGCGGCAACAGGTGGCGGTGTAGCGCTCCTTGAAGCGGTCATGCAACTCCTTGCTCACCGCCCGGAACGGTTTTTGCGCCAGCCCCTCGGGCAGGTTGGGGGCAAGATAGAGCCCCAGGGCCATCTCCGCGCCGGTCAACGCCCCGCACGAACAGCCGGCCCCGCCCATCCCGCCGCAGAAGCCGGCCCCCAGCCGCACCGCCATCTCCGGCGCCAGGCCGCCGGCAAAGGTCTCGTTCAGGGTGAGGATGACCGCCTCGGCGCAGCAGATCTTCTTGGCGTCGTACAGGTTTGCCGCCCGCTCGCCGGCCAGGGCGATCAATTCCTGGTGCCGCGGGGCGTCCGCTTTTTTCTCTTTCATAATCCTCTCGACTTGCTCCACGCCGCGCCCCGTGGCCCGGCGGATACATGGTTAATGGATACCTTCGTTATCCCTTGGTGAAACCAAGGCCGTCCCCCGCGACCCGGTCGACGACAATGGTGTCGCCCTCCCGGAACTCCCCGGCCAGGATCTTCATCGCCAGCCCGTCCTGGACATGGCGCTGGATGGCGCGCTTGAGCGGCCGCGCCCCGTAGGCCGGGTCATAGCCCACCTCGATGAGGAACTGCCGGGCCGGTTCGGTGAGCCGGACGGCGAACTTCTGCTCGGCCAGCCGTTTTGTCAACAACTCCACCTGCAGATCGACGATTCTGGCCAGATGCCCCTTGCCGAGGGCATGGAAGACAATGATCTCGTCGATGCGGTTCAGGAACTCCGGCCTGAACTGCCGGTGCAGGATCGCCTCCACCTGCGCCTTGATCTCGGCCCGGCGCGCCTCGCCAAGCTCCATGATCAGCTGGCTGCCCAGGTTCGAGGTCATGATCAGGATGGT
>DHYT01000027.1 GCA_002415465.1 Desulfobulbaceae bacterium UBA5123 | reverse complement strand
CATGTACGTCAACCTGCCCCATCAGTTCAAGGGCACCCACATGAGCCGGTTCGTCGAGATCCTCAACCGCTTCCACGGCGACATCAACCTGAAGAGCTTCCACACCATTCTCAGCGAGATGAAGGTCCGGCTGCAGGCCGAGGAAGCGCACATGGAGATCGAGTTCCCCTTCTTCCTCAAACGTCGCAGCTGCGCGCCCTCGGTGGTGGACAGCAACGAGTACACCTGCAAGATGCACGGCTCGCTGGACAAGGTGGACGACCTGATCCTCACCGTCCAGGTTCCCATCGGCGCGCCCCAGCCGCTGCAGGCAAGCGAGGGTCTGCCAAAATCCCTCGGCCAGTGGGGGGTTGCCGAAGTCAGTCTCCGCTTCCGGCACTTCATCTGGATCGAAGAGCTGATCGAGATGGTGGAGAAGGTCACCTGCCATGACCTCTCCTGGGGCGAGGAAGGCGATTCCCTTTCGGTTGAGGACATGACCAAGCGGCTGGGCAGCCGCATTGCCGCCCACCCCCACATCCGCTGGTTTTCCGTCACCGTGGAGAACTTCGCCAAGGGCTACAGCACTTTCGCCACCCTGGAGTGGCCTGAGAAAGACGACCAGCCGGGCTACTGGCCCACGGAAACCCGGCGCGCCGACAGCTCGTTGCCGCCCGGTTGACGGCCGGAGCAACGCCTTACCACAAATAACAACTCGATGGACCGGCCCCAGCACGACCGTTCATCACAACTGCCAAGAGAACGACCATGCAACGCGAACTGCTATTCGAGATCGGCACCGAAGAGATTCCGGCCGGCTTTCTCATGCCCGCCCTGGCCGAAATGGAAACAATCATGGCCAGGAAACTCGATGAACTGGCCCTTGCCCACGGCACCATCACCACCGTGGGCACCCCCCGCCGCCTCACCCTCTGTGTCGCCGACCTGCCCGCAACCCAGCCGGACCGGGACGAAGAGGTTCTCGGCCCGCCCAAGAAGGCGGCCTTCGACGCTGCTGGCAACCCCACCAAGGCGGCCATCGGCTTTGCCAAATCGCGCAACGCCTCGGTCGAGGATCTCAAGGTCGTCGACACCCCCAAGGGCGAGTACCTGATGCTCGCCTGCCACCACAAGGGCGAGGCCACCGCCGCTCTCCTGACCAGGCTGTTGCCGGAACTGATTGCCGAGCTGCCCTTTCCCAAGTCCATGCGCTGGGGCAGCGGCCGGTCGACCTTTGCCCGGCCCATCCAGTGGCTGGTCGCCCTCTTCGGCGGCGAGGTGGTGCCCTTTGCCGTCGACGACATCGCCAGCGGCAACACCACCCGCGGCCACCGCTTCATGGCCCCGGCGCCGATCACGGTCACCGGCTTTGCCCAGTACCGGGAGGCGCTGCGCCAGGCCCAGGTGCTGGTGGATCCGGCCGAACGGCGGCAGGCGGTACGGGAAACGGTGGCGGCCGCGGCCCTGGCCGCCGGCGGCCAGGCCATCCCCGACGAGGAGCTGGTGGAAACGGTGACCCATCTGGTGGAGAAACCCCACGGCGTCTGCGGCACCTTTGAGGAACGCTTTCTGACCCTGCCCAAGGAGGTGTTGATCACCTCCATGCGCGAGCACCAGAAATATTTCGCCATCGCCGGTCCCGACGGCGGCCTGCGGCCCCATTTCATCGCCGTCAACAACACGGCGGTGAAAGACGTCAAACTGGCGGTGGACGGCCACCAGCGGGTCTTGCGGGCGCGTCTCGAGGACGCCCACTTCTTCTTCAAGGAAGACCGGCAGCGCTCCCTGGCCCAGCGGGTGGACGATCTGGCCGGCGTCATCTTTCAGGCCAAACTCGGCACCCTCAAGGACAAGACGGCGCGGATCACCGAACTTGCCGGCTTTCTGGCCGAGCGCCTCGCTCCGGCCGAGCGGGAGCGCTGCCTCCGTGCCGCCGGTCTTGCCAAGGCCGATCTGCTCACCTCCATGGTCTACGAGTTCACCTCGCTCCAGGGGGTGATCGGCAGCCATTACGCAAGGCTCGACAACGAGGAGCCGGCCGTGGCCCAGGCGATTGTCGAACATTACATGCCGGTCCGGGCGGGCAGCGAGCTGCCCGCCTCCACGGTGGGCGCCATTGTCGGCCTGGCCGACCGCATCGACACCATTGCCGGCTGTTTCGGCATCGGCCAGATCCCCAGCGGCACCGCCGATCCCTTCGGGTTGCGCCGTCAGGCCCTGGGACTGCTGCACATCATCGAAAAAAAGGGCTTCGTCGTCAGCCTGACGGAGATGACCGACAAGGCCATCGATCTCTACGGCGACCGGCTTACCGTCGCCCGCGAGACCGCGCGGGCCAACGTCGTGGAATTCATCAAGGGCCGCTTTGTCAACGATCTGACCGGGCGGGGGATCAGCGGCGCGGCGGTGGATGCCGCGACCTCGGTCCGCTTTGACAATCCGGCCGACAGCCGGGCCCGCGTCGACGCCCTGCTCGCCATCAGCGGCCAGGAGTCGTTTTCCCTGCTGGCCGGCTCGTTCAAGCGGGTCAAAAACATCATCAAGGAAAATCGCGACACCGAGGTCCGCGCCGACCTGCTCGCCGAGCCGGCGGAAAAAGGGTTGCACGCGGCCCTGAACGCGGTGCGCGCAACAACCGCGCCGCTCCTTGCCGCCAATCGCTACAGCGAGGCCCTGACCGAGATCCTCAAGATGAAGGAGCCGGTGGACCGTTTCTTTGACGACGTCATGGTCATGGCCGAGGATGACAACATCCGCCGCAACCGCCTGGCCCTGCTCACCGCCATTGCCGAACTGTTCCTGTCGGTGGGCGATTTCTCGAAGATGTACGGCGCCGCCTGAACCGGCTGCCCATGCTCAAGGGCCAAGCGGAGACCACAAGGTCGCCGCTTGGCCCCGCCTCCCCCCCCTTCCCGCAACACCCTTGCCCGCCATTCCCGCCGGGAATCCCGCTGATATCATTCAAGCTTCTTCCCGGATCGACCGAAGAGAGAGGTAAGAGCAAGATTTCTCTCGTGCAGAAACATCCGCCGCACAGGTGATGCAGAAGGAGGGAGCCATGCAATACTCGGATCTCAAGATACTGGTTGTCGACGACATGAGCGTCATGCGCACCATCCTGAAATCACTGCTCAACAACATGGGCATCAAGGATATCCTGGAAGCGGCCGACGGCGAGATCGCCCTGCGGATCCTGCAGGAAAACAAGATCGACCTGATCCTCTCCGACTGGAACATGCCGAAGATGAGCGGCATCGAACTGCTGCGGAGGGTGCGGGAAGACATCCTGCTCCAGAACATCCCCTTCGTGATGATCTCGGCGGAAGCGACCAGCGAGAACCTCGCCCAGGCCATCCGCCTCCACGTCACCCAATACCTGATCAAGCCGGTCAGCGCCGCGCAGTTAGAGCAGAAGATCTACCCGCTGCTGGCAGGGATGACCAGTCCGGCGCACAATTATGCGGCGGCCTAGATCAAGCTGACGGCTCAATAATCCCGAGTCGGCGCAGGTCCGCCACCAACTCCGCCATGGGCAGCCCCACGACGTTGGACCAGGAGCCGATGATCCCTTCCACCAAGCAGCCCCCCCGGCCCTGANNACCGGCAGTCCGACCACGTTGCTGTATGAACCGGAGATCTCCGCAACAATGAGTTCACCGTGTTCCTGGATCGCATAGGCGCCCGCCTTGTCCAGCGGTTCGCCGGTGGCGACATAGGCCGCGGCCGTCGCCCGGTCAAAATCAACAAAACGCACCTCGGTGCGCACCGCCCGCGCAACCTCCCCTTCGCCCGCAACGCCGACCACCGCGTAACCGGTCCAGACATCATGGGTGCGTCCGGCAAGCCGCATCAGCATCGCCTCCGCCGCCGCCGGGTCGGCAGGCTTGCCGAGGATACTATCCCCCAGCACCACCGCCGTATCCGCCGCCAGCACCACCGTCCCCGGTCGTTTCCGGGCAACGGTCCGCGCCTTGTCAAGGGCCAGCCGCAAAACAAAATCCGCGGGCTTTTCACCGCCCAGCGGCTCCTCGTTCACATCCGCCGGCTCAACCATGAACTGCAGCCCCAGCCGCTCAAGAAAACCGCGACGACGCGGGGAGGCGGAAGCGAGCAACAACACCTGGCGACAACGGAACATCGCTTTTTCCTCAACCATGCCAAACACCACCATAAAGTGCCAGATAAACAGCCCGGCCGCCGAAGAACGGCCGGGCGCCTGATTGCCGCCGGCTACTACAAACCGAGCCGGGTCGCGAGCCTCTTCAGCGCGCCGGACAGCAACCGCTGCGGACGGAAACTCACCGGCTGCAGGGCCGGTGGCAGGATAAAATCGGCCGCCTGCAGGGCCGCCAAGGATTCCAGCGTCCAATCCAGGGTTGCCGGATCGCTGCCCTGCAACCGCCGACGGCTGCACTCGCGCCACACCGGGGATCGCCCCGGTTCTACGCCAAGCACCCGCAACAGGCCACTCTCCAGCGCCACCGGGTTAGCGGAGCCGGCCAGCACGCCGAGCGGATACGGCTCCCCCCCCTGCACCGGCCCGTTTTTATGCATGGCGACCACCCCGTCGGCAAGGGAAACGCCTGCCGGCAAGACCGCCAGCAGATCAACCAGCATCTCCTCGAAACGATTGGCGATATCACCATGCTTGGCGTGCAGCCATGGTTTCCGCCAACCGACCACCACCCCGAAATAATTCTTCACGGCGAGACTCGCCAGCATCTGGCAATGCGCCTTGACCTTGGGCAGGTTGACCAGGAGATCGCACTCCAGGGCCTGGCTGGCGATCCCCACCGTTTCGCCGCAGCCCAGACGCACCGGCCGCGGCCGGTCAAAATTCAACCGTCGCACCGGCAACCCCCGCAGGGCCTCATCATAACCACAGGCGCGCATCACCTGCTCTGCGCTGCCGAACGCCGGCGAATCGCCCACCGCCACCCTGGCGCCGTGATCACAGAACCATTCCGCCACCGCCGCCACCAGCAACGGATGGGTACAGGGCAAACCGTCCTGCCGGCGGCCGCTGATCAGGTTCGGTTTCAGCAGAACCCTATCCCCGGCCCGCACCGATACCCCGGTGGCGACAAAAATATTGCCGACGGCATCCGTAAGCGATTCCCGCCGGTAATGACAACAGCGCCGCATGGCGACGGCATTCCCTGCAACACGCATAGATATTGCCTAAAATTCTTGGTCGAGGATGGGGGGGGGTGAAACAACCGGGCAACCGGCATCAGCAGCCAGAGACTACAGGAAAAAGAGCCCAAAAACAAGAAAACCGCCTTGGCAAGGGGGGCCAAGACGGCTTTCTAAGGGAGAAAGAGATGAGAGTTTTCTTGCTTCTTTCCCAAATGCAATCGACATGCCAAACATCAAAATAACACCGACAAAAGGAATTGATCACGCAAAATCAACTATTTACCAAACACCCCCCGCCTCCGCCAATCCGACGAAGTTCAATTTTTTTTACCAATCCCAACCACTCCCCAACCACCGTCCCCCGTCATCCCTCCACCCATGGCGCTTTGCGACTGGTAAAAAAATTTGTATCAGCGACGACCGCCCCATGCCCACCCCAAACGAATGCGACAAAGCGCCGCACGACGGCCGTTCCCCCTCATCCTGAAAAGATCCCGGCGGGACCGGGTACAAATTTTAACACCACCGCCATCCCCTTGAGTGAACAGGTGCACGAAAAAACTTTGCCGAGGCCTTGCCCGCCTCCGGTTCCACAGGTATATAAAAGCACACTCGACAATCAGACAGACATGGTCACGCATAACAGCCGGCGCCCTTGCCCACCCATTACCGGCGAGTCGCCGCTGCTCATCATCCAAGGAGGTTCACCAATGCTCGAAGCCTACAAACAACACGTTGCGGAACGCGCCGCCCTCTGCTTGCCGCCGCTGCCCCTCTCCGCCGCCCAGGCCGGCGATCTGGTCAACCTGCTGCAAAACCCGCCCGCCGGCGAAGAAGCCCTGCTCCACGACCTCCTCGCCAACCAGATCATGCCCGGCGTTGACGACTCTTCCAAGGTGAAGGCCGAATTCCTGGCGGCGGTGGCCATGGGCACCAAGGCCAGCCCGCTCCTCGACCGGCCCGCCGCCGTGAACCTTCTCGGCACCATGATGGGCGGCTACAATGTCGCCCCCCTCATCGCCCTGCTCGACGAACCGGAGCTGGCGCCGGCCGCCGAAGCCGCCCTCTCCAACACCCTGCTGGTCTATGAATCCTTTGCCGAGGTGGTCGCCAAGGCGAACGGCAACCCCCACGCCAAGCAGGTTCTCCAAAACTGGGCCGACGCCACCTGGTTCACCTCGCGGCCGGAGATGCCGGAAACCCTCACCGTCACCGTCTTCAAGGTGCCGGGCGAGACCAACACCGACGATCTCTCCCCTGCGCAGGATGCCTGGTCGCGCCCCGACATTCCGCTGCACGCCAAGGCCATG